>NZ_QGMY01000003.1 GCF_003173355.1 Methanospirillum lacunae
TTGCAACATCGCTGTTCACAGTTCGGGCTCCCATCAAACGGCCTCTTATGTTGAACATTAAAGATTATATACCTTTCCAGGCATCTACCCTCGCAGTTCAACAAAACAACCGCGTTACACGCTCGTGGTGAGCGTGGGATACAATAGTAGATCACTAGCACATATAATGGTTTCTCAAAAAGCCGAGTAATAACACATCAACAGACATACAGAAGTGACTAGATAACCTCAATTCTTTGGCTTTTTTACTTACATTACCAAAAAGCGCAGTTACGCAAACACAACAGTAACTGAAACCATCATGGAGATTCTGTCGTAAGTTGATGAATATCGTGAAACAAAAATAGGACCATGCTGCAGAATGTGGCAGTGTTGATGTTAGGAGTACCAGCATACAAAGCGTGTCAGCGCGATGTAGATGTACCACATCCTACAACATGGATTACATATTTTTGTTGCACCAAGGATCGTATAAGGTTTCTCATTCAAAACAGAGCAAATACTAAGGATCTAGTGGTTATTTGAGAAATAAATAATATTTAAAGTATTAGTTCTTGTAGAATGGGTTGTTTCAAAGAAAAGGAAAAAAAGGATTGAATCACGCATACCAGAGAATTATGAGGATCAACTTCTCCTTCCACATGCATCCCGATGATATCTTCCAAGCTCACTCTTTTGAAGAATATCACCACGAAATACCGGACCATCTCTACAGACACATAATCCTTCAGGATCAATACAACATGAACCACATAACCCCACCCCGCATTTCATGTATCGGTGAAGACTAAATTGTCCCATTTTCAGGGCTCCTTTTGCATCAAGAACATCAAGGACTGATTTCATCATAAGTTCTGGTCCGCAAACACATACAGAATCGTATATTGAAAGATCCATTTCGCGCAAAAGACCTGCAACAAATCCATGATATCCTACTGACCCATCATCAGTCGCGATCATAAGATTTGTACACTCAGAAAGGATGCGGGTATATAGAAGATCTGGAGCTGACCTGGCACCAAGCAGAAAGGTAATTTTTGAGTACTGTCGTGCCAGAGGCAGTAAAGGGGCTGCACCTACACCTCCTGCAATTGCCAGAATATTCCCATTCGGGGAGAATCCATTCCCAAATGGACCTCGTATACCAATCAACTCCCCGGGTTTCAGATTCCCAAGAGCAATGGTAGCATCACCAACTTCCTGGACAGTAATTGAATCAGGTCCAGAAAGTGCCATCGGGATCTCATCAACCCCGGGAACCCAGACCATGACAAACTGGCCGGGTCTAACTTCAAATTTCTTATCAAAAAAAACAGTTTTTACAGATGTACTCTCTTCGACTATTCTGGTTATGTTTACCATGACGGGAAGATTATCACTCATGTGCACACCCGATAATTTCTTTTGGCAAAAATCCATTATCATCATAAAGGGCAGAGGAAATTTCTCTGAATAGTCCCGGATTTCCTCGCAATGCAGACCCAATCTCAACTGCAGATGCACCAGCCATCATCATCTCAACCACATCATCAGCTGATGAAATGCCCCCACATCCTATAACCGGAATATTACATGACTCATACAACTCATACACGCACCTGATTGCGATAGGAAATATTGCTTTTCCAGATAATCCACCAAACCGGTTGCCTAGAACAGGACGTTTAGCCTCAAGAGAAATCCGCATAGCCCTGACTGTATTAATTGCTACCAGGGCATCCGCACCCCCATCTTCAGCGGCTTTTCCAATCAGAGTGATATCAGTCACATTGGGTGTAAGTTTCACCCAGACAGGTTTGTTGAATCGTGCGACAGCTGAAGTACAAGCCTGAACCAAGTCAGGATTAGTCCCTATCTGGGCACCATAGCCGGATGCATGAGGACAACTGACATTGAGCTCAAAAGCGGTTGCAGAATTAGCAAACCATGATGCAACTTCGCTGAACTCTTCCGGGTTCCCTCCGAATATACTGATAATAACAGGCTCCCCCTCGAGAGGTTTTAATTCTTCTTTGAACTCATGTGACGGATTTGGGAGACCCATTGCATTAAGGACACCATCCTCAAGAACCACAAGGCACGGACCTGCATGTCCTGTCCGTGGTTCAGGCCCGATGGATTTGGAGACCACTGCACCAGCTCCCTCTCGGAGCATACGCGCAAGAGATGAGCCACTGGTGCCAAGCACACCGGCAGCAAGGATGAGATGGTTACTCAGTGTAACTCCACCAACCTCGACCGGACCCCTCTGAAGTCGAATCATCATCAGAGAGATCAATATGATGGTAGTTATGTATTCGCCATACCTATGAGTATGGCATGACAAGCCTCGCCATATTCGGAGCAGGAACGATCGGAGGAGGAGTAGCTAACCTTCTCAATGCCCGTGGCCTGGTCAGCCGGATGGTAATATACGATAAGAATCGCGACCTCCAGGAGGCACAAAGGCTTGACATTCTGCACACGGGAAGAGATGTTGAGATCTCAACAGATCCCGAAGATATGCGGAATTGTGACATAGTCATCTGCACGGCTGGACTTCCTCGAAATCCTACAGTAAAAACGCGTGCAGATCTTCTTCATACAAATCTGCCAGCAGCTGATAGTTGCGCCCGATACCTGAACGGTTTTTCCGGAATTCTAATCGTGGTGACTAACCCGATGGACATCATCACCTGGTATTTCCATACTATCACCCAGATTCCAAAAAACCGGATTATCGGATTTGGAGGGCAATTAGACAGTGCCAGATTTTCTTATACACTTCATCAATTAGACATACAGGGACCTGGATGCATACTTGGGGAACATGGAGAACACCAGGTACCCATCTTCAGCAGAGTTGATCCCTCTCTCCCTGAATCGAAAAGAAATGAAGTACTTTCAGATCTTCGGGGATCCAGCATGGAGATCATCAAGGGAAAAGGAGCGACGGAATTCGGTCCTTCATGGCATATATCAGAACTCGTGCGAATAATCGCCCGTGATGATAAAACATGCATACCATGTTCCTGTATTCTGGAAGGTGAATACGGGATATCTGGTTGCTGCCTTGGTGTGCCTGCAATTATTGGAAAGGAGGGGATTTGTGAAATTGAACAATGGGACCTGGATCCCTGGGAACATGCTCACATGCAGGCAGCCGGTACATTTGTGTCAGGACTTTGCAGGACTCTTGAAGGAAATAAATAATGGACGAAAATAAAAATACAACAAAAACTGCTTTGTCCCAGAATAAGATTCAGACGGAATTGAATTTTCAAGGAGATGCAGAGGACACAGGAAAAACTCTATTAGGGATTAATCAGGTCGAGTACTCAAATGGACCTGATGGACCAGTCATTCACCTATACGGAAGAGAAAAAGATGGTACCTCCCGCGAAATTATGATTACGGGATTTAAACCCTATCTTTATGTAAAGGCAGAACAACTTTCAACAGTTCCTCTTCCCATGCAGGTTATTAAGGTGGAAGAGACCCCGTACTGGTCCATACACCGCGAAGAAGTTCGCAGGATGTACACCCAGCGCCCCACCGATGTCAGGGATGTGCGAACTGATTACACTCATTTTGAAGCTGATATTCCATTCGCAACCAGGTTTATGATCGACATGGGAATAACTGCAGGAGTAAAAATCCCAAAAGATCAATTTCAGGTACCATACCAGGAGGTGATTCCGGATAACATCATGGCTCCAACCCGAAGTTGCATCCTTGATATCGAATGCCAGGATGACAAAGGCGGACTTCCGGACCCTGATCGCGATGCTATCATCTGTATCACTGCCTGGGACTCTTTTGACGATGTGTATAAAACATTCATCCTGCAAAACGAGTCAAAAACAATAACACCGTCCCTCATAAATTCAACGGGGCCACTGGAGAGCGGATGCTTCAACAAATCCTGTCATGAAGTACTTATCTATCAAACAGAAAAAGAGTTACTGGCAGGATTTGCATCGTATATTACCAAAAATAATCCAGATCTACTCACCGGATGGAACTTCATCGATTTCGACCTTCCTTTTATTCTGGGCCGAATTAAAAAACTCAACCTTCCTACAGATATTCTGGCCCGTCTCAAAGGTCCTTCTGAACGTAGTACTATTCGAGGTCGGATAGAATTTGATCTCCTTGCAGCATACAAAAAGATGCAGAGCACGAAGCTCGATTCTTATCGACTCGATGCAGTTGGAGAGCGTGAGGTTGGCGATGTAAAAGCGTTCCACTATTCACCAGGGATGACCACTTCATTCTGGAAAGACAGCCCTGCCCAGCTGATTGAGTATAACTACAAAGATGTCGAACTTTGCGTTAAAATTAATCAAAAAAACAGCATTATTGAATTTTATCAGGAAATATCCAGATATGTCGGCTGCCCGTTGGATCGGACTCTGAATTCATCAAATGTTATTGACATTTATATTCTACGCAAAGCTTTCGGAAAATTTGTTCTTCCATCAAAAGGATATGCAGCCGGAGATGAATTTGAGGGAGCCACAGTTTTTGATCCAAGCCACGGTCTAAAGGAAAATGTCGTAGTTCTTGATTTGAAATCACTGTACCCAATGGCGATGATGACAATCAATGCCTCTCCGGAGACAAAAGATCCAGAAGGGGAACTGATTGCTCCTAACGGCATCAGGTTTAAAGGCCAGCCTGATGGCCTGACGAGGAGTATCATCAGCGAACTGCTTAAAGAGCGTGATGAAAAGAAGAATACACGGAACCTCTACCCATTCGGATCTCAGGAATATCATCTCTTTGACATGCAGCAGAATGTCATCAAGGTTATCATGAACACCTATTACGGCGTAAGCGGGTATTCCCGGTTCAGACTGTATGATAGAGAAATCGGTGCTGCTGTCACCTCTGTAGGCAGAGCAATTATTGAACATACCAGATCCATTATAGAATCCAAAGGATACTCGGTCATCTACGGCGACACTGACTCATGTATGGTTCAGCTCCCACAGGGAGATCTTGAACAGACAATTCAGATTGCCAGATCCATAGAAAAGGAACTGAACGGGAGTTATGATAAATTTGCCAGAGATACTCTCCATGCTGATCATCACTTTTTTTCAATAAAATTTGAGAAAGTATATCGCAGATTCTTTCAGGGAGGGAAGAAAAAACGTTACGCGGGCAATCTCATCTGGAAAGAAGGAAAAGATGTGGATGAGATCGATATGGTAGGGTTTGAAGCAAAACGTTCAGACTCTCCTCTCCTCACCAGGGAAGTAATGAAGGAGATGATGAACCGGATCCTGAAAGGTGCAGAACTGCCAGAAATTAAGCAATTTCTGGGAGATGTTATAAAAAAATACCGGGCAGGAGGATACCCACTAGATGAGATCGGAATTCCCGGAGGAATCGGTAAGGGTCTAGAAGATTATGACATCGCTGATGCACAAATTCGGGGTGCCAAATATGCCAACGAATATCTGGGTATGAACTTTGGAAAAGGCAGTAAACCTAAACGCCTCTATATCAAGACAGTCAAAGGAAAGTATCCAAAGACAGATGTACTCTGCTTTGAATATGGAGATCAGGTCCCCACAGAATTTGTGGTTGACAGGGAACTTATGCTGGACAAAACAATAAAACAACCAATATCCCGTATACTGGAACCTATAGGCTGGAGTTGGTCTGATATGGATCCAAGCAGAACTACCCTTTCAGACTTTTTCTAATATGACTGAAAATAATTCAGGAAAAACCTCAATCCCAAGGATAATAGTTGCCGGTATCCACAGCGATTGTGGAAAGACAACAATATCACGGGGATTAATGGCAGCACTTGTTAAACGGGGCCTTATTGTGCAACCTTTCAAAGTAGGCCCTGACTTTATCGATCCCAGTCATCATACTCAAATCTGCGGACGGATTTCCCGCAATCTTGATCCAATAATGATGGGTGAGCAGACTCTTACAGATACCTTCATCAACGCCAGTAAGGGAGCAGACATTGCAGTCATCGAAGGAGTGATGGGAATGTTTGATGGGCTGGATGGATCATCAGAAGGGAGTACTGCTCATGTTGCCCGTCTACTCAAAGCGCCTGTTATCCTGGTCATACCGGTTAAAGGAATGTCTGGAAGTGTACATGCAATAGCAGAGGGATTTAGCAGACATGATCCCGATGTTTCCATCTCTGGAATGATCCTGAATATGGTAGGTAGTTCCAGGCACAAGACCATTCTTCAGGCATGTAATAGCGTTGATCAGGTCGGTCATATACCGGTTATGAAAGATCTTGAAATCGGGAGCAGACATCTCGGACTTGTCATGGGGGAAGAAATTCATGCCCCAGCAGCGCTTGCCAACATACTTGAGGAGTACGCCGATATACCTCGGTTGATAACCATTGCAAGATCTGCTCCTCCCCTTTCAGATACAAATGTGGATATTCGAAGCGAGCCAGAAAAAGTTCGTATTGCAGTAGCCAGAGATCCGGCATTTTGTTTTTATTACCAGGACAACCTCGAAAGGTTAGTCAGACATGGTGCTGATTTGACTTTTTTCAGCCCGATGGTGGACAATCTTCCTTCTGCAGATATGATCTATTTGGGCGGAGGTTACCCTGAACTTCATGCCTCAACCCTTGAATCAGGGCAGGCCCGCGAACAGATCCGGACTGCTGGAGAGAACGGTGTGCCAATATACGCAGAATGTGGAGGACTTATGTATCTCGGTAAGGGACTAGACAGTGATACAGGATATGTACAATGGACGGGTATTCTGCCGATAGAAGCACATATGGAAAAGAGGTTTCAGGCTCTTGGGTACACCACTGGTCATTCTATCGGTGGGCCATCTGTTGCACCAGCGGGAACTGAGATCAGAGGACATGAATTTCATTATTCAAGGGTCGATCCAGATCGGGATGCCAGATATGCAATACACCTCTCCCGTGGATCAGGAATTTCCGATGGCCATGACGGGATATTTGTTGAAAACTGTATGGGATCATATACTCATGCATATTTTTCAGATAATATGACAAAAGCACTCATCTCGGCAGCCATGGAAAATAAAAAATCGAAAAACTGATTATTGAGAAAAAGGTAGCGATTAAAGAACGCTACGTAGTTTCTGGCCAAATACAGGGAAAAAATCTTTCTTTCGGGACATCACACCCGGCAGCTCAACCGGCTGTATTTCATACCCAATTCCATTAATCAATCCTGCATCCCCGGCAGCATAGAGGTAACTGATCTGACCTATAACATCAGTGAAAAGGACAATATAAAGATCTGCACCCGTCTTATCTCTTATTGCAATTAGTTCTTCTCTGATCTCATCATCATGAGATGAGTGATACTGGTCAGAAGCGGTCATAATCTGTGCGATGATCACTTTCTTGTCATAGAGTGTATACTCTTTTACATCCCTGATAAGAAGCTCATGAAGGGGAACCTGATCGAGATCCATACCTTTTTGGATGAGAGTACTCCCGAACTCCAGAGGATCCCGACCTGCCAGACTGGAAAGATATTCAACTGCCTCACGGTCCCTTGCAGTTGTTGTCGACATCTTCATCACAAGCGTGTCTGAAAGAACCCCTGCCAGGAGTAACATAGCTATCTCTTTAGAAGGTGTAACCCCCTCTTCGATATATCTGAGTGTAATGATTGTTGAGGTTGAACCAACAGGCTCATTTCTAAACTGAATCGGACGTAATGTTGAGATGGTTCCAAGACGGTGGTGATCGATGATCTCCAGTACTTCAGCTTCTTCTATCCCTTCAGCTGCCTGGGCAAATTCATTGTGATCAACAAGGATCACCGATTTGTGAATTTCTTCGACAAAAGAGTTTCGAGAGATCATTCCAAGTAGACAATAATTCTCATCAACCACGCAGGCTGTCCGGTATGGTGAATTGGTAACAACCCTCGTAGCTGATGAGAGAGAATCATCCATATGGACAACTTCTACATCTGTCCCCATGATGGCTGTGGCAGGATGAGAAAGGTGAATCATCCGGCCGACACTGAAGGCATCAAGATCAGTTTTAAGGAGTGTTACCTTGCGAGACTTGGCTGCATCATGCAGACGTTCACCAACGGGAGCGCCTTCAGCGATGATCATAGCTCCAATGCCAGCTGAAACCAGCGCTAATTGGGCGGGTTCATTGTCTCCGACAATGGCTACATCTTGTGAACCCAGCCGGGATAGGGAAACATGCAGGGCATCAATAACAATAGCAACCTGCCCATCAAGATTTGAATGGGCAATATGCACAATCTCTGCCTGTAAAATCCGGGCTAATGTTTCAGTACTGATAGGACCAACACGAAGTGGCTGGCTTGCGTGAGGTGATACATATGCACGGGCAAGACCATGTTCACTTACAAGACCGAGCAGATGATCATCAGAATCAACAATTGGAATATTTCTGACATCATGCTCATCCATCAGTGCTGCCACATCTATCGCAGCCATGTCATTAGGTGCTCGTTGAGGATAAAGGAATGGAATATCACCCACAACAGGTTCAACACTTTCGATAAGTGTTGGCGAAGGGAGATTCGTTTCATTAAGGACATATTGTGTCTCTGAATTAATTTCTCCGCACCGACCTGCGACATATGAACCTTCTTTGACCTTTCCAAGGAGGTTTGCATAAGCGATTGCACTGGCAATACTATCGGTATCAGGCTGCCGGTGTCCGAGAACATATATTGTCTGCATACCTGTTCCACAGGTTATGCATGTGCAGACATATACTATTGGTCTGTCTCATGCAGATTGATATATCTCGTCACCAAATTCCAGAGTACCAATTATGGCAGATGATGTGAATATTGGAGATGTTGCATCCTCGGCACTGGATGGAGTCACCCTTATTGCAGGATATATGGGTTCACTCTGTCTTTTTATCGGGGGACTGACCACCTTTTTCCCGGTCCCTTTTCTCGGGCAGATTACGTACCTGAATGGGCCAACCGGCACAGGGGTACTATATCTTCTGATTGCAGGAATCTCTGCTTACATTACGTATACAAGAAAATTTTTTCTCCTTTACATATGCGGAGGGCTTGCAGCAGTAACTGCTGGATATGATATCCTAAATGGGACCCGGCTTGGATATGTAATGCAAATGGCACTCGGGGGAGGGTTGTCAGCTTCAATGGGAGGAACCCAGGATCCAATAGTATCAGGTATGATGCAAAATGCTGGTTTTACGATTCCTACCGCATGGATGGTTCTTGCAGGTGGTATATTTATTCTATGTATAACGCCGAGTCTCGTTCAGAAGAAAAACGATAATAGCAAGGGGGGCGAGCCCACAAAAACAAAAAGGGATCAGATACTGGAAAACCGGATGAAAGAACTGGACAACCTTATCCTGATTTATGAACGAGGCCATATCACAAAAGAAGAATTCAACAAACTAAAAACTGAGATCATGAACCGGGACAGGTTGAAGTAATCAGTCAAATACTGGTGGATCAAAGCTAGCATCAGATCATAAATGCAGGAACAATCACATCATGCAGAATAACAATCAGGTAGACCTCAAAACAATCGCATACAACGCGATGGTAAAATACGGATTTGAACCAGTCTTTCCAAAATCAGCACTTAATGAAGTTCAACAGGTTACAGAAAAAAAGATAGAACCCTGGCCCATAAAAACCCGTGATTTGAGAGCACTCCTCTGGTCATCAATCGATAATGTTGACTCCATGGATCTCGATCAAATCGAATACTGTGAGAAAGGGAACAATGGTGAGATTCATGTTAAAATCGCTATCGCAGATGTCGATTTTTTTGTTCTAAAAAATACCCACATTGACAGGCATGCTTCACATAATGGAACTTCTGTTTATACGGGGATAGAAACCTTCTCAATGCTTCCGGATCCCCTCTCTAAAGGTGTTTCATCACTACTTCCCGGGCCTGATCATCTTGCGATGGTGATAGAGTATACAGTCATGACCGATGGAACGTTCAGGCCAGGTGGCCTCTACCGGGCTGTTGTAGTTAACAAGGCTAAACTCATCTACGAGGAGGTTGGTGACTGGCTTGAAGGAAAATCCGGAGTTCCCAAGGCTGTTCAATCGGTACCAGGACTTAAAGAACAAATTGAATTACAGAATACTGCGGCGGAGCGATTGAAGCAACACCGCCGGGAACAGGGAGCACTTGATCTTGGTACTCTTGAAGCTAATGCAATTGTAAGTCAGGGAAAAGTTCTGGACCTGGTTGTTCAGGATCAGAATATGGCCAGATGCCTGATAGAAGAATTCATGGTAGCAGCGAATGGAACCACCGTTGCATTTCTGAATTCAGCAAATATGCCAATGATCCAGAGAATTGTCCGGACACCAAAAAACTGGGAGGGGATCAGAATGACAGCTGCTCAATACAGGGAAAAACTTCCACGGGCACCTGATACCCGGGCACTGGCAAAATTTTTGATCAGACGCAGAAAGGCCGATCCTGAACGTTTTCCAGATCTTTCTCTCACGATAGTAAAACTCATGGGGCCAGGTGAGTATGTTCCGCTCATCCCGGGTGAACCACCAGTCGGACATTTTGCACTTGCGGTCACAGATTACACGCATGGAACTGCACCAAATCGAAGATATATTGATCTTATCATTCAACGCATCATCAAATCAGTCCTCGATAATAAAACGAATCCATATACAAATGCAGAATTGAAAGAGTTAAGTACCTGGCTTACAGGTCGCGAAAAGGGATCGAAAAAAGTTGAGCGGTACATGCAGAAGGCTGCAGCGGCAGTGCTCCTCCAAAACAGGATCGGGCAGTTATTTGAAGGACTTGTGACTGGTGCTTCAGATAAAGGTACCTATGTCAGAATACTGAGTCCTCCTGTTGAAGGAAGGGTTGTTCAAGGATGTCGGGGTCTTTATGTTGGACAGAAAGTCAGGGTACGTCTTCTCAGAACTGATCCCTATCAAGGGTACATAGACTTTGATTGTACCGGAAAAATCAGGTGATATATTGAGTTGGTACAGATATTATCCTTATGTTTTCAAGAAGTGTAAAGAAAATCAATGGTAATATTGGAATATAATTCCCATTATATCATCTTAATGACATCTGCTGGGCAGCAGATCTCAAACCTGGCACCAATTCCGGGACAGCCGGTTTCACAGATGGTTATACCGGTAATAGAGAGAATTTCACGTGAAAGGAAAAGCCCAAGTCCGGTATTCTTACCGTACTGAAATGTGAATACCTTCTCTTTTTCTTCAACAGGAATACCAACACCGTCATCATCACAGATAAGAAAACAAGTATTTTCGCGATTTTCAACATAAAATCTGATGAAAGTGTTTTTTAGCCCATATTTTACCGAGTTGTGGATCAGATTTGCAAACACTTTCTCGATTAGGGGATCTGCATATATCTGGATATCAGAAGGGATTTCATTATCGAACCGTATCTGGTTTAATGAAGTGTGCCTGAGTGAATTTTCAACGAGATTTCTGATGCCCTGCCATACTGGAGATTTTATCCCGATATGCTGGTACTCATCAGTAAAGCGAACAGTCTCTACAGTCTGTCCAACAATCTTCATGGCCTTCTTGATATATGCCCAGGCATTTTCAGGATTTTCCTCACGATCAGAGTAGGCAATCTCAAGATATCCCTGAAGTGAAGTAAGTTGATTTAAAAGATCATGACGGGTAATAGTAGCCATGAGTTGGAGTTTATTGTTTGCACCTGCAAGTGCAGTTTCAACCCGCTTACGTTCTGAATTCTCAAAAATTAGATCAGTATTTGACTTCTGCAGTTCTTGAACAGTATTTTTAAGTTCTTCATTCAGGTAATTGAGTCTATCATGAGTCTCCTGTAGTTCTGAGTAATTCTTGACAGCTATCTCATATGTTGAGAGAAGAATATTCAAAATCTGTCTGCGATTAGCGCTTATTTTAAAAACTTCACCTGCAAAAGAGACATCCAGGCACAAATCCGGATTGCCAGGATCCGGAGTAGTTCTTGTGAGATACGTGCCCACAATTCTTCCATTAATTGATGACGGGTCAAACGGTTTGATAATAAAGTTGTCTGCACCTACTGCCAGACCTTTAATTACATCAATTGGATCATACAGGTTTGTTACAAGAATAACGGGAATATCTGCATTATTTAGATTAGTTTTTATTGTCCGGCAGAACGTATACCCATCCATCTCAGGCATCAGGACATCTGTGAGAATGAGATCCGGCTTATTATCAGAGATCACAGAAAGGGCCTCTGCACCGTTTGATGCCAGCGATACACTATACCCTTCCTTTGACAGGATATAGCGGAGATACTCTGCCTGGGTCCTGTTATCCTCAACAATCAGAATCTTCTTTGGCAATATGGCAGATGTATCCATTTATCTCTCAA
The DNA here is from genome assembly GCF_003173355.1 of Methanospirillum lacunae. NCBI lineage: Archaea > Methanobacteriati > Methanobacteriota > Methanomicrobia > Methanomicrobiales > Methanospirillaceae > Methanospirillum > Methanospirillum lacunae. Next base: position 12,379 of record NZ_QGMY01000003.1, read on the forward strand.
CCAGTTTTTTCCATCTCTGAAGATGGTTTTCCTGAAAGAAGATCACTGATGACAGTAAGGAAGGAGTCTTTTTCAAAATTACTCTTCACCAGATATGCATCTGCACCAATTGCTCTTCCATGCTCTCGATCCTCAACAGAATCAAGCGATGTGATTAAAACTACCCCGAGACGAGCATAACGGTCGTCTGTCCGGATTTTTTCGGTGAGAGTGAACCCACTCATCCGGGGCATATCGACATCAGATACGACCATATCAAACTCATACTCCTTAAGTTTTGCGAATGCATCCACGCCATCACATGCCGTCTGTACTAGGTATCCTGCCATCTCCAGAATTCTCTTTAAAAGTGCACGTGAGGTGACAGAATCTTCAACGACCAGGATCCTCCTCCCTTCACGTTCAGTTTTACCAACTGGACGTTCCTGACGCCCAGAGATGAATGCTTCCTGGATCAGTTCAATGGGGTCAAGGACCATTGCCACTGTACCATCACCGAGTATGACAGCTCCCGTGATTCGTTTGACGCTCTTAAGGAGGCTCCCCAGTGGTCTAACTACAATTTCCTGTACCTGAATCACCTCATCTACAACGCATGCAATCTGTCTGCCTCCATATTCCATCGTTACGATCGGAACTGGAGCGGTACCTGTAAGTCGCGGTCCAGGATCAGGAATTCCAAGTGCCTGAGTTAGCAGAACCACCCTGACAGTTTCCTTATCAATGCGAGCAACAAGTCGTGATCCCCGATATTTGAACAATGATGGATCAGCCCTGATAACCTGTTTAACCTGTTGAAGAGGGAGCACATAAGTCTGGCCTCCTGCTCTTACCACGACACCCCGAAGAGTGGCCATACGTACAGGCAGAACTATGGTAATTGAGGTTCCTTTCAGAGATTCTGATGAGATCATCACATCTCCCCCTAGCCTGCTCACCACATCATCGACAATAGCCAGACCAAGCCCTCTGCCTGATAACTCACTAACTTCTCGACAAGTTGAAAGACCGGATCTGAAGATGAGCCACAGTGCTTCTTCATCGGTCAGTTGCGGCGCCTGTTTTGAGGTAATAACGCCTTTTTCAACAGCAATCTCGCGAACCATCTCCCGATCGATACCGGCTCCATCATCAATTATTTCAATACTGACTTTACTTCCGGAATGTGGTGTCACCCTGGCCAAAAGAAGACCATTATCTGGCTTTCCTCTCGCTCGCCTTACATCAGGAGTTTCAAATCCATGATCAATAGAATTGTGGATCAGATGCATTAACGCAGGCTTAAGTGATTCAAGAATACGTCGATCCATCTCAATCTCGCCACCCTCTATCTTCAGGTCCACTAATTTTCCTGATTCACGTGAATAGTCACGAACAAATTTGTGAAATGGAGAGAGGATTGTGGATATCGGAAGGAGAACTGCATCATGAATAAGATCAGATATCTCACTCGTACTGACCTCAAGAGCCGATCGATCCATGTCGGTTGCACGAATATGGAGTGAGAGATCATGCTGGAGACTAACCACAAACTCATGATCAAATTTAAAAAAATCAATTAACCTCTCAAGGGGGAGTAAAATATCAGGTGGAAGAGATGATTTCTGAATACCGTATGTAAACTCGCGAATCTGGTGAAGATCCCCTTCAATCTGTGAGTAGTTCCACTTCCAGAGAGAAAACGTACTCATCATATCTTCCAGTTCCCGAAGGCGTTGTGTAATGAAAAGCCTGGTAGTAAGAAGATCATCTGAGCCGCCTATTAACTGATCTAATTTATGCGACGATATCCTGACTGTATCAGTTCCCGGGGTATGTCCGGGTGTACCCCGACCACCGGGTTGTAATTCATGTCTTGTTTCCTGACCAGATACAATGGATTCAGGTGCAGAAAATTCTGATTTAGTAGGTTCAAAGTGAGATTTATATGGAGATGAAATATCCAAAACATTGTTGCATCCAGAAGGGGGGATATTTGATCCGATCATTTCTGGAAAGGCATCTGATTCAAAAACGGCACCTTTTTTTTTCTCAATCAGGGACGTCCTTAAGGCACATACTATCTCGGATGAGATAAATTCTGACGAAGGGTTGGAAGAAAGAAGCGAATAGATGACTGTGATAGAACGATGGAGCAGATCATAAACTCCAGAGTCTGAACTGATCTCTTCTCGTTTGAGTGCTGAAAAAACATTTTCTATGTTCTGACATACAGACTCAATTTCTTTAAGATTTACTGCACGAGCGGCTCCTTTCAGACTGTGGGTTTTCCTAAAAACCTGTTCAATCAGTTCAGCCTGATCTTCTTCTTTTGCCTTTTCAAGACTGATGAGACCCTGGGATATATCTGTGAGAATCTCATCAGCCTCTTCGCGGAATGTGGCAAGCAGCCACTCATGGAACTCTTCGTCAGAACTGATCATGGCATCAGGTTCAGACGTGATACTGTTCGGTAATCTTCTTTAGTCTGACTCCAAGTTCGTGTAAATCTTCTGCAGTTTTCTCTGCTTTTCTGGTTGTATCGAGGTTCTTTTGAGCTGCATCACGGATCTTCTCTATTGCCATGGATATCTGATCCATTCCAGCAACCTGATCCTGAATTGAAGTTGCAATCTCAAGCGCTTCCTGTGATGAATCAGCACTGGTTCGGGTGAGCACTTCAATTGCTTCTCTTGCATCACTTGTAAGGCGGGCGGCATCAGCCACAGTTTTTGTTCCCCGTTCGGTAGAAACCACCGTTGACGTAACACCACGCTGAATATCAGTTAGAATTGTCCTGATATTGGCTGTTGCCTGTTTTGATTGCTGGGCAAGGTTATGGATCTCATGTGCCACCACAGCAAATCCTTTGCCGAATTCTCCAGCTTTTGCTGCTTCGATTGAAGCATTAACCGCGAGGAAGTTGGATTGATCAGAGATCTCAGTAACAGTGGCGATAATTTCTCCGATTGCCTGACTCTGTTCAGATAGTTTGATGACATTAATCCCAATCATGTCCATCTGCCTCTGGATATGATTCATACCATCAAGTATCTCCTGAACAGATCTCTGTCCTTCACCAGATACCTGAATAGCCCGGAGTGCTTTCTCAGACACGGCTTTTGTCTTCTGGTTTGCAAGTTCGGTCTTCTTTCTTACCGCTTCTACAGTGTCTGAAGTCTCATTCACCGTTTCTGCGGTTTGATAACTTGCAGACGAAAGTTGTGTCGTTACAGTAAGAATCTCACTTGACGCAGAAGAAAGTACAGAAACACCCTCATACAACTCTTCTGTGATCAATTTCATCAATCGCGAGAGTTCTATACCAATAGTGTTTAACGCATCCCGGTATGCAACAAACTCACCAGCAACAGGAATAGTTTCATCAAAACGGGCAGTAAAATCACCTGAAGCATAATACCGGGCTAGACGCATGGCTTCATTGACCGGTTCAGTGATCGTTTCAAGCGTTTTATTGAACCCTGCGATAATCATTCGATATCCACCAGAGAATGCGGTTTCATCACCTCTTACAGAGAGATCACCAGCACGGGCAACATTGGTGAGTTTGATCGTTTCTTTGTGCAGATGATCAAGTGACTCAACCATCATTCTTAAAGCAGGCCTGATCTCATCACGATCATCCACAGGTTCAGAAAACTCAATGATGTACTCACCGGTAGCAATCTTCTTTATCGTCTCTACAACATTGGTCTGAAGATCATCTGCAAATTCATCCATCGTAGCAGCCATAATGCCGATCTCATCCTGACGGTGGATCTTTAATCTTGCTGAAACATGGCCGTTGCGAAGTTCTTTGATCATAACGACCACCTGTTGAAGAGGTACTGATATTGAGCGTCCGAACATTATCGCGATGATGGCACCGAGAAGAATGGAGGCTGTAACCAATGCAAATATGGTATTTCGAAGAGTATCAATCGGGCCTGAAAAATCAGAAAGATCAGCACGTGAGACAATATACCAGTCAAGAGGTTCATAGTAGGTATATGCATCAAAAACCATTGTCCCATTATAATTATGGGCTATGGATCCCTCCTTCTTGTCAAACATCTCCCTGATGTATTTCATATCCGAGATATTTTGTCCTGCAAGAGCTGGGTGAATCAGTACGTTTCCGGAACCATCAAAAACATACATGTATCCGTGCTTGCCAACTGTCGTCTCATTGATGCTTTTCTTGACGATATCCAGAGTTTGTCCTTCTTCTGTTCCTGCAAAGAGCACACCAATGACTTCACCATTCTGATCTTTTATCGGTTCATAGGCAGTAACATAATTTTTACCAAATAGATCACGCCTGCCATAATAGGTCTCCCCTTTCTTAACGGCCACATCATACACATTATCAGTCAGATGAGTACCTACTGCCCGCTCCCCATCAGTACCGATAACATTTGTTGAAATTCTGACAGCATACGAGTTATTGTATACCTGAAAGACAGTAGCAGCCCCACCCACAAGTTCCTGAACTTTATCAACGATTTCAAAATTATTATTGACAACATACCGGTTACCGTTTCTATCGATAAGTGTCATATTTCCATCAACGATTGAGGGTGTTCCTTTTGAGTAAAAATTCTGCTTTAAAACATTCAGGTCACTATTAACCTTAACACGGGTCAGTTTATAGACATCATTGGTCCAGCCTTTCATGTCCTGAACCTGTGTCTCAAGCAATGTCTCAATCTGTTCGTTGATTACACTGCTAGAACTGGAATACGCTACAACACCAAGCAGTAATGTCGGAATAATAGCTAAAAAGAGACAAATAACCAATATTTTTGTACCTACTCTCAAATCTCTGAAAAATTGAATCATCATAGAACTCCTCATTACCACATTTCTAAAACTCTGTGAATGATTACCTGCCAGAATATACTCTTACCAGACATTTTTCACACTGCCCGTTTACCTGTTGCTACGGAATGTTCTAATTCGCCGGATTGATCCACAATCATTTTTGGATCTTTTAATATTGCTGCTGCGTTAATAACTATCAGACCTGTATTCATAATACCAAAGATGTAATTTGGTTGCCCGGGTGCAAATTCAGGGCCTGCTTTTTGTAACTCTTCAATAGGAAGAAGACTAATCCCAGTTATCTGATCTGCAAGAATACCAAATGTAATATGGCCATCAGTCAGGACAATAACCTGATTCAAATCAGTAAGGCCTCGTTCCGGAATAGAGAGCAGAACTCTGAGATCAACCAAAGGAATAATCTCTCCCCTGACAGGACAAACTCCGATAATATGGTCAGGTGCTGTTGGAACAGGGGTGATTTCTCTGGTAAGAACAACCTCCCGCACAAACCGCATTTCTGCTGCATAATCACGGTAAACCAACCTGAATTTTATAACCTCCAGTGAGGAGGGTTCAGGCAAGCCACCTTCAAGCCTGGCAAGATCTCTGGCACGATCTGAAAGTTGTTTTCTAATCTTTCCTATATCAGGAGATTCATCTAAACCTGAAAAATAGTTTGATTGCGTTTTTGGTAAATCCGCAATTCTGTTAGTAAGAGGTATAGAAATTTCATTATACCCAGTATTCCATGACTCCAGAAAAAGGGTTAGATCACTAATGAATACAAGTTCCTTTGTAAATATAATACCAGGAATAGAATATTCAGGTGGTACATCCGGGATCTCATTTCCCATATTATCCCTGACAACATATGTCTCATCGACCCAGAGTGCAACAGTGGATTTCCCGGTTTTGGCAATAATCAGGCTATCGTTCAGGCATGGAGAACGCTTCGGCAATCCAAAAAGGCTTCTTAGAGAATAAACCAAAACCCGGGTTCCATGAAGATTTAAGGTACCGGACACCCCAGGAGAATCAGAAGGTTTAGTGTCGAATGCAGCCATCCGTACCAGATACATGCTCTCATCAAGGGGTATGGCACCTTGCACCCCACCTATTGAAAAATGAAGAATGTTAGCCATAATTGAGATGAATTACTCCATCTATGCAGTTATTAAATATAAAAACCAACGGATGTTAATACTCCCTTTTATACAGGTATTATATTTAATATCAAATCGAGGGAGTAATCAGGACAATTGAATAAATAATGTAGAAAAAACCTATCCGGGCGAGAGCACAATACAGACGTTATATGAGATAATATGCACAATGATTATAAATTCCAGTTTTTCCCTCGCGTTCTTTCTGCTATTCAAAAACCATGAAATAATTCAGATGTATTTGTATGCATTGGCAGGAATCTGGATCTCAAATCGTGCACCGGAGCCTGGATTTCCATTTTCAGTGATCATCAGCCCGGTGATAGCAAGGATCTCTCTTGAAAGAAAGAGACCAAAACCAGTATTTTTACCGTACCCGTGTTCAAATATCTTTTTCTTCTCATTAGATGCAATACCAACACCGTTATCTTCATACACCAGCGTGATTCCATTATCCTTCTGAACTGCTGAAAAGAAGATATTGTCAACATGTTCTCCATGCATCAGCGAATTAGAGATCAGGTTTGAAAAAACCTTCTCAAGCAAAGGATCAGCAAAAATCTCAAGCCTTTCAAGTCCTTCATCCCACCCGATGAACTCGGATTTACGCATTTCTTTGGCAGTCCGTATTTTCTCTCCTACATTCTGCCATTGTGGTGCTTTGACCCCGACATCCTGGTACTCTTTGGTAAAGACAATTTGACTTCTTATTGCCTGGGTAGCTTCAGTTTGTTTATCGATAAAGGGGATTAGATTCTGATCAGTGTTCTTTTTCCTAAGAAGATCTAGATAAGCCAGTAAAATTGTTATCTGGTTTAGTACATCATGCCTTGTGATACTGGACAGCAGGTTCAGTTTTTTGTTGCTCTGGACCAATGCATCCTGTGCTATCTTTCGATCAGTAACATCATTTCCTAGAAATAACAATGCAGGTCCTTCTGTCCAGGTAACACCCACCATACCTACCTCAAGCCACCTGATATCACCTACATTATCATACATTCGGATAACATTCCCGGCATGTATTGCTCCACTTTTAGCTGCCTCTGTAATCAGATTTTGAACCACTTCGGTGTCATCAGCATGAACCAGGGAATCGAGATCATGACCAGCCAATTCTTCACGGGTCTTTTTAAAGACTGATGATGCCTTCGGATTTGAGAAGATGATTGTACCGCCACGAAGAACAAGAACTATTTCATTTGCATTATTGACGAGAAGCCGGTACTGTTCTTCACGCTCTTTGAGTGCTACCTCTGCCTCTTTTCGCTGAGTGATATCACGAGCGATGGTCATTACAAGACTCTGATCCTGAATCTTGATCGGATAGGTTACAACCTCGGCGTAGAGTGTTGATCCATCTTTACGATGAATTGTCATCTCTTCAGGTCCGGTCGATTTTCCAAGAGCATTACGTGCAAATAGCACAGCAGTCTTAGTGATATGCATTGAAGCGATGAGCCCCATCGTAAAGATATTGCGACCGTGTAGATCTTCTTTTGTAAAACCAGTCAGTTCTGTTACTGCACGATTTGAATCAACAAAAGTTCCTTTAATATCTGTAAGGAAATATGCTTCAGGTGCATGATCGAAGAGGATCTTCAGACGTTCTTCAGAGTTGTGAATCTCCTGTTCAGCTGCTTTTCGTTCACTTATATCAGTGAGTACAACTGTAATCGCCCTGACTTCTCCGTCATCATCATCTTTGACCGGACTGAACCTTCTGATATAATCTCGACCGCCCCAGTGGATCTCGTCCATGAACATCTTTTTGGATGTTGAGACACGTTTTACCGCCTCATCAAACCGTTTGTCCTCACCTGGAGGCAGCATTACCCGCATCCGTTGTTCAAGGTACTTGTCAGCGAGATCACCCAATTTCTTGCGGTGATATGTATTCATGAAAATGTAACATGAATCGAGATCCACCATGTAGATCGAATCTCCGGTAGACTCAACCACGCTCCGGTAATTCGCCTGTGTGATCTGTAAGGCTGATAGTGTTGAACGCTGCTGGGTTACATCACGAAAACTCCAAACTCTCCCAACAGTTGTTCCACCGATACGCTGGGGAAGAGTGAGTCTCTCGAAAATCCTGCCATCACGAAACTCCAGAACATCAAATGCATCCTTGTCGGGGTTATTCTTAAGCCAGTTTATCCGCTCAATGAAAGAATTCCGATCTTCTAATTGATCCTCAAGATAGGCCAGTATTACTTCTTCATCCTTCTCTTCTATAACAGTTTCAGGAATGTACCACATATCAAGGAACTTCTGATTGTAGTTGATGACTTTTCCAGCCCTATCAACAACAAATATTCCATCAGATGTAGACTCAAGGGTAGCAGTTGTCAGGGAAGCACTTTTTGCTACTTCGTCCTCTAATCTGACCCGATCGGTGATGTCAGTTGAAACTACAGTAACTGCAAGAACCTGGGAAGAAGACTGGTACTTGATAGGGATGAACTTTCGATAGTAAAACCTCCCCTCTTTCTCGTACTCTTCAAGGTAAAAGTTACTATGGGTCAGAACCTGACTCATCGAATTGATAAAACGTTTATTCTCATCCTCTGAGTGGAGATCACGATACATCTTTGATTCATAATCTTCCCCAGAGATTCCAAGTCGCTTCAGATGAGGTGTATTTATATATAGATACCGATAATGCCGGTCGACCATATATATTGAATCTTCAGTTGCCTCAACAATGGTGTGAAAATTTGTTTCTGCATACTGATGGGCTTCCTCAGCCTGTTTCCATTTTACAATCTGCCGGATGAAGGTATTTAACAAAACCTTCTCAAATTCGGGATCTCCATTCTTCTGGAAATAATAATCGATGCCGGCCTTAAGTGCCTCTTTCGCAATCGCAGATCCCTGATCACCGATAAAGATTGATATAGGGCTTGATTGGATCTGTTTTTTCAACCTTGTTATAAAATCAATCCCATTCTGTGGTCCAAGGTTAAATTCAGATATTATAACATCGATATGAGTCGTTTGCAGTTTTTTAAAACTTTCTTTGATATCAGTGACGGAGTAGATATCCACCTTCGCGCCATTTTCAGAGAATAATCTGATTATACTAGAAAAATGTTGTGGATCTCCAATAGTCAGGATCGACGTTAACGCCAATCTCCCTTCCTCCTTCGTAACTGATTAATAATCATATGGTATGTTTCAGAGTGGATAAAACCTATCTTATTCTCAATCAGGAATAATTTTTTAGTTGCAGGCAATTGCACAGAGATTCAGGTACACAGGGAGATGATCGTCTCAAGCATTGACCCGGTTCGCTCTGTATATAAACGGGCATTCGCAACGATCTGATCATAGGTGACTTCTTCACTGGCGATCCCATTCGCATAGTTATCTACCGTACAGATAGCAGCAAAGGGAATTTCAAGTTCCTTTGCCACCGTTGCTTCCGATGCAATAGTCATGCCGACAATATCTGCAATTTCCGTCATCCATTTAATCTCGGCAGCGGTCTCTATTCGAGGACCATCAGTTTGAATATATGTCCCACCTACGCGGGCATTCGGCACTGCTTCAATAAGGCAGTTAATCAATTCTTGTGAAAATTCTGGACTGATATGGCCTATCGAATGGTTGAATATGGTCGGCGAGCCGGTGAGAGTAATGTAATCATCAGGTATTACCAGACTGCCAGGTGATATAGAATGGTGTAGTGATCCTGTCGAACCTATGGCAATGATCCGGTTAACTCCCAAAATAGCAAGGGCTGAAAGATGAGCGCGATAGGCTATCCGATGTGGAGCACGTCGGTTCTGGTGTCTTAGAAGAAGCGCAACTCCTGAACCAAGAAGTACCTCTGATGATCCATACGGAGTATGGACCATTTCTTTCTTTAAATCACCGAACGAGAACTCAAGGAGTGAAGTTCCACCAATAATTCCGAGCATATTTTCCCGTGTCTACTCCCTAGGAGTTTTCCCAGTTATAACAATTAGCACTTATTACTCATACCTGATGATGCAGAAAGGTTCCGATTCATCACATATTCATGACTGAGAAAAAGACAGGTTATATATAGAACTTCATACAACCTAGTAAGGCGGGCCGGTAGATCAGTGGTAGATCGCTACCTTGGCATGGTAGAGGCCGCGGGTTCAATTCCCGCTCGGTCCATTTTTCGTTTTTATTCTATTTTTAAAAAGTTAAAGGGCAAGCCGATAGGCTATTGAACCTTCTTCGGATCCAAGTCCATCACGAATAAATCCGGTTTTTTCAAGAACCCTGATTGATCCAATAAGGGATGGAAATGTACAAGCTTTTAAACAAACCACACCAGGGTTTGTCCGGGCCCATTTTATCATTTCATTCACAGCTTCTGTTGCATACCCTAATTGCTGATATTCTTCGAGAACAGAATACCCAAGTTCAAAGGCACCTTCTTTATCCCGTACAAATCCACCACTTCCTATCAGTACCCGATCATCAGGAGTATCCCCGGTTTTTACCCAATAATATGCATACAACCGACTTTCACATTCAGCAGTGAGAAGAACGATAAATTCATCTAGAGTTTCAGGAGTGAGAAGGGCAGGTGGCCAGGAATCCGGTATACAGCAATTCAGATGTATTCCGAGAACTTCTGAAGAAGTCAAGTCTGCATTACAGAGTTCAACAGTGATCGGAATCAGTTCAAGTCGTTTTGTATATAGAGAAATCATCTTTATCGTGGTATTAGAAGTCTTAACACGGTACAAAGCATCCGCTAACAGAGAATAAAGGTGAAACGGTATAAAGATTAATGAATCGTTGAAACTGCCAGTTCACCTAAAATTCACATCTACATACACGGATGTGGAAGAATTTAGGATAACCATGGCATCACCACACACAGTTAGGGGGAATATCATGAAATATGTGTCGGAAAAGTGAACACAAATTATTGCAGCGTATTCAACGCTGCATACCGGCAGAGAGAAGAGAGAACACAGCAACTGCATGACGGCTTTCTTGCCCGACATACCTTTCTGCCATGGAGTATAAATAAGCCATTAATATCTCCCCATATCTTTTTTGGAAATAACTTGAGAAGATCCTGTTCAATTCGATCTGGATTTGATTCATCAGAAAGCCCAAGTCTCCCTGATAGCCGCCCTACATGGGTATCTACAGCGATTCCGTCAGCCCTGTCGAATGCATGATGAACTACAATGTTTGCAGTTTTCCGACCAACACCCGGAAGTTCTATCAATTTATTGATTTCATCAGGAACCTCCCCACCGTACAAATTCACAAGAACCTGGGCAGCAGCAATGATATTACGACTTTTTGCCCGATAAAACCCAGTCCGATGAATAATTTTTTCCACATCCTGCTGACGGGCAGTTGAAAGTGATACAGGATCCGGGTACCTGGCAAAAAGATCTTTTGTTACCAGATTTACAGTCCGATCGGTTGTTTGGGCCGATAGTATGGTTGCTATAAGGATCTGATATGGATTTTCAAAATGAAGGAACTCATCTTCTGAAGAAGTGAGATCATACTCTGTTGAAAGAAGACGATAAATCGTGCAAGGCACAGAAGAACTCATAAAACAGATATGGGGTAACGCAGATTTGAACTGCGGTCAAAGCGTCCCAAACGCTCTAGGATGGACCAGGCTACCCTATTACCCCGTGCGCTACTAATGTTAGCACACTATTCATTTAAGCGTTGTGGTATCAGAGAGGCAACGGGCTCAAACCCTCTCTGCTAACTACAGTTCCCCTACATATTCCACTCTCAACAGCAGTGAGAAGCGCTGTAGGATCTCTTCCATCAAGCACGATCAACGGGATACCGCATCGCTCAACCATCTTTACTGCAACTACATCCATAACCGTATTCATCCCGGCTGCAGACTGTTGATGGATCACGATCTCTAGAAGTCGGGAGGGGGTGATCATCCCATATCGTTCGGCTGAAGGATCGGTTCGTGGGTCTGCAGAGTAAATGCCATCAACCGAAGTGAGATTAAAGAATACAGACGCACGTGAGCGCTCGGCCAGGACCGCAGCAACAGCATCAGTGGTCTGACCCGGAGTGACACCACCCATGACAACTATCTTTCCTGACTCAGCTGCGGCAAGAGCTTCAGTATGATTTTCAACTACCTTTGGCCATGCAGAATCTTTCAGTGCCTGAACTAGTAAAGTGGCATTTAGCCGGGTAACGAGAATTCCAAGTTCATCTGCAGAAGCATCATCAACATCCAGGGATCGTGCTACACTAATATAGCGCCGGGCCTCACCGCCGCCACCCACCACCACAAAAAGACGATGAATTGAAGCAATTTTCTCAAGAACAGGGATATAGGGTTTAATATTAGGTGAATCGAGTCCTGGCATGAGGATCGACCCACCCAGAGAAAGAACAATGGTGGACATTTAACCTGATATGTTTCATGAAAAGGGGGATATAGGTTGTCGTCAGAATTAATGGCTGATATCAATCATCAGGACATCATAAAAAATTCAACATAACCAAATTCTGGTGGGAGACCGTATGAATGAATCAAATTTCAAGGGGAAAGAAGCACTCCAGTATGAGGCAGGTTCAGGCAACTCTGTGATCTGTTCGCTCTGCAACCACCGGTGCCACATCAAGGATCAGAAGTTTGGAAAATGCGGAGTCAGAGAAAACCAGGGAGGGAGGCTTTTCGCCAGGACCTATGCCCGGGTCTCGGCTGAAGCAATTGATCCCATTGAAAAGAAACCTCTTAATCATTTTTTACCAGGTACCTACTCGTACTCCCTCGGGAGTATCGGGTGTAACTTTTCATGCTCCCACTGCCAGAACTGGCACATCTCCCAACCAGACCACATTGAAAGGATGCTTCAGATGATTCCTCCAGAAGAAGCAGTGAAAAGGGCCCGGTCGCACAACTGCGCATCTATTTCATGGACATACAATGAACCAACATTATGGTATGAATACACCAGGGATATTGGAGCCCTGGCTCACCATGAAAACCTGAAGACGATCTATGTAACCAATGGATACATGACAGAAGATGCACTGAATAATCTCGCTCCGGTCCTTGATGCATGGCGGGTGGATCTCAAATCATTTTCTGAGAAATTCTACCAGACCATCTGCAAGGCTCATCTTCAGCCTGTCCTTGATACAACTTTAAGGGCAAAAGAACTCGGCTTACACATTGAGACAGTAACACTTATCATACCGGGTCTGAATGATAGCATGGAGGAGATGGGAAAACTAATCGACTGGGTAATCACCAACCTTGGGCCTGATACCCCGATGCACTTTACCCGGTTCCACCCAGACTTTCACATGACAGAGAGATCTGCAACACCGATTAAAACACTTGAGAAGATCTACGAACTTGCCAGGAATAAAGGACTTATGTATCCATATCTCGGAAATGTGGGTGGACACAAATATGAGCACACATACTGCCCTAAATGTGGTAAGATTGTCATTAACAGGGAAGGGTACTCAGTCAATACTGATAATCTGGATAAAGCCCGATGTGCGAATTGTAATGAACCGATCCATATTGTTGCATAAAGATGCCAGATAGATTATCTGAATCACGGTTTATCTGTGACCGCATGTTTGGAGCACTCTGTAGATTTCTGCGTCTTTTAGGATATGACACACTGAATGCAAATGATCTGACCCCGGGAAATCCTAAAGAAGACTCAATTCTGCTTATAATCGCTAAGAAAGAAGATAGAATTCTTCTTACAAGGGATGCTGAACTAGCAAGACGGGATCCTAATCGGGTATTCTATCTTGTAAGTGAACGACTTGAGGACCAAATCCGAACATTGATCATTGCCGGATATATCAAACCTAATCTCAGGCTTACACGGTGTTCACTATGCAATCACCTTCTGGCACCGGCATCAGACGAGGCTCTATCAGAGTTCTTAAGAGAAAATCCATCGATAATTTTTAATTCTTCTCCTGATGAAGAAAAAATAACATGGTGCAGGAATTGTAGAAAAATATACTGGGAAGGATCACATACAAGAAAAATGAGAGAACAAATCCATCAAATCTATCTTTTAGGTGAGGAAGGAAGAACCAGTGCATGAGATTCTTTTAAACCATTAACAGAACCAGGCAAACCCATCATAGAATCGATCTCTGATGCCACTTTCTCCAGGTCATCAAAAATCCGGTCTGCATCCTTCCTTAGTTCCTGAACAGATTCCTTCATACTTCTCCCCCGAAGATGAATGAGTCTTCTATTCCGATAAATAACTCCCGAACGAGATAGATTTCTGATGTGATGATTTACCCGACCTGTAGTAATACCAAGAAGATCTGCTAACTGTTCAGATGCGATGCCTTCCTTTTTAGAAGACTCTTTAAGAAGACTCAACACTATTCGAATCGACAAATCTTCAATATCACGTCCGGATGAGAGACCAAGGGTGTCACAAAGCCAGTAGGCGTCATCGATCAAATCTTTACGATCCGGCTTTGGCAGATATTGAAGGACTAATCGCTGATGCATGAATCTTAATCTCCACAAAGTATCTTCGATCGATATGATATCAATTTTATTGAGATGATATCAGATACCAAACGAGAGTTTATATAGAAGTAATAATCAACATCTAATTGTAATAATCATTTGAAGGAGATTAGTATGTCGATTACACCTATCGGACCACGGGTTTTAATCAAGCCCTACAAACAGGAAGAAAAGACCAAGGGTGGCATCTATATCCCTGAATCAGCAAAGGAAAAAAAGAAGCAGGGAGATGTCATATCAGTTGGCACCTTTGAAGATGGAAAACCCCTGCCACTCAAAGCTGGTGACAAGGTTATCTATGGCGGATACAGCCAGGAAGAAGTTGAATTTGATAAAGAAGACTATATTATTGTCGAGTTCAAGAATATCGTTGCAAAATTTGACTGAGGAGTAATACACATGGCAACCAAACAAATAATGTTCAGTGAGAACGCCCGTCATGCACTGCTTGAGGGTGTCAACAAGGTCGCAAATACCGTTAAGATCACACTAGGCCCAAAGGGTCGCAACGTCGTTCTTGACAAACCAGCCGGCCCTGTTGTTACCAACGATGGTGTTACCATCGCCAAGGAGATCGAACTGAAAGACAAGTTCGAGAATATGGGTGCCAAGCTGATTAAGGAAGTCGCCTCCAAGACTCAGGACACTACCGGAGATGGAACAACCACTGCAACTGTTCTTGCCCAGGCGATGATCACCGAGGGTATCAAGAATATTACAGCAGGGGCTAACCCAATCGAGATCAAGAAGGGTATCGACCGGGCAGTTGAAACTGTTGTAACAGACCTCAAGAGCAAGACAATTGAGGTTAAGGATAAGGACACCATCAAGCGTATCGCTGTCATCTCTGCAAACAATGACGAGGAGATTGGTGGACTGATCTCTGATGCAATGGAAAAAGTTGGATATAATGGAGTCATCACGGTTGAGAACTCCAAGACTCTTGAGACCAACCTTGAGCATGTCGAAGGTATGCAGTTTGACCGCGGTTACATCTCACCCTACATGGTCACCGACCAGGAGCGTCGGGTTGTTGAGTTCGATGAACCACTGATCCTCTTGACAGACAAGAAGATTAGCAGTGTTAAAATGCTGGTCCCGGTTCTTGAGATGGTAGCATCAACAGGTAAGCCACTGCTCATCATCGCTGATGATATTGACGGAGAAGCACAGACTGCACTCATTCTGAATATTATCCGTGGTGCAATCAAGGTATGTGGAGTCAAGGCTCCAGAGTTTGGAGATGTTAGAAAGGAGATGCTTGAAGATCTCGCCATCCTCACCGGTGCAACTGTAATTTCTGAAACCAGAAACCTGAACATCGAAGATGTCACCATGGACATGCTCGGACAGGCACGTGCTATCAAGGTGGACCAGGACAAGACAACTGTTGTCGGTGGAAAGGGCAAGAAGAGTGATATCGAAGGCCGCAAGAAACTGATCGAGTCACAGCTGAACGTAGCAGAGAAGAAATACGATAAGACCACCCTTCAGAACAGACTTGCCAAGCTCGGTGGTGGTGTTGCTGTCATTAAGGCAGGAGCAGCAACCGAGACAGAGGTCAAAGAGAAGAAGATGCGTATCGACGACGCATTGAATGCAACCAAGGCAGCTGTGGAAGAAGGATACGTCCCAGGAGGCGGTGTCACACTCTTCCGTGCAGCTAAGTCACTTGATGCCCTCAAGATCGAGGACGAACAGATGATCGGAGTAAACATCGTCAGACGCTCACTTGAAGAACCACTCCGCCAGATTGCCAGCAACGCAGGCCGTGAAGGTGCAGAAGTGATCTCAACGATTAAGGCAAACAAGAGTGAGTCATTCGGGTACAACGCCAAGAAAGATGTCTATGAAGACCTTCTTGCAGCTGGTGTGCTTGACCCAACAAAGGTTGTAAGGTCAGGTCTTCAGAATGCTGCCTCAATTGCAGGTATGCTTCTTACCACTGAAGCCGTTGTCGCAGAATTCGATGATGAGAAGGACAAAATGTCCAACGCAATCATCATCTAATCTTTTTTTACGATATTCGCTTTTTCTGCATGTCCTTTACTGAGTTCAGGTACATAACAAGAAAAACAAGAGATATACTGAAGCAGAGTACAGCTCCGATTATCAGTTTCCATTTTAGATCAGCTGCTGTATCACCACTCAGTGCAGTACCGATAAAGACAAGTCCTATCACCAGAGATCCTGCAATTTCCGAGGCATACAGAAATCGTTCCCCGAGGGCAACCATTGCTCTTGTGTTCTCCTGCTACCGGTAATAGCTTTTCTGTTTTATCAGACAGGATGGTAGATGGCTCCAGCATTCATGTAAACCCAATATGCTGAAAAGGGCGAAAGCATTCGCGAGTCAGAGTGAGAGCCATTAGCTCCGGGAATTATCGCAGGATCATAATTCTGTTTAGTGCTGTTATACTGAAGGAGTGAGACCCAGTTCTTTGATATTGGAGAAAGGGCATCTTTCGCAGTCATGGGAGACATGTTTGGCAGTCCCACCAGATTCCATCCGCAACTCATATTAAGTTCATGTGCTTTGGTTCGGTTATCCAGGACCAGCGGCAGCGAACTCTGCCTATCTGAGTAAAGTAGGAATCCTTCAAGAGGAGTCAGGTTGGTCTGCTTTTCTACTGCGACCCAGTCCTGGTCGACGGCATTATATTTCCATATTGTATGCCCGTCGGTATTGATACCCTGAAAGAGATCACCACCAGTCTTGCCTGAAGCAGGAAATGATGGAACTGATACAAAATTCCAACCAGGACTCAAATTTATCCCAATAATTCCTTTTCCAAAAGAACCACTGCGTTTGATCTGATCCAATCCGGATGATAGATTTAGTGAATATGAGCTTTGCACATTCGTATGCTGTTTTTCTGCTTCAGCGACAGCAACACCGGCATCAAGAAGACCATACCCATAGTAAATATCCCGCCCCGTCCTTCCAAGATCATGAGATGTTGATTCAAGGATTGATCTGATCTCATCTTTGTTTAAATCCGGATTAACACTAGATATCAGGGCTGCTGCCCCGGTAACGAGTGCTGTGGACGGGCTTGTTCCTGTACCTGTTCTCATTGTATTGTCTGGCCACACAGAGAGAACACCCTCTCCCGGGGCTACGAGATCAACAAAGATACCATAATTAGAGTAATAGGAGAGTCCATCAGTTTTTGCTGTTGAACCAACAGAGATAACGCCATCATAATCTGAAGGATAATGTCCTTCGTTGGATGCCTCATTACCTGCAGGTGCAATGAGAAGAGAACCTTTGCTTAATGCATAGGATATCGCTGCCTCTTCAGCTGGACACTGTCCTGATCCTCCATATCCCATTAAAATTATCTTGGCACCGTTATCTGCAGCATGTTGAATTGCTACAGCTGAACGGGAGGCATAGATACCCGTAGCATTGGTACCGACCCTCTCAGGAATGATAGTGAGATTTCTTTCTGTAGAAGAATTCTGGTCACCATTCACAATAGCACATACGATTCCAGCGAGATATGTTCCATGCCCATCAACATCCTGCATTATTGTGCTGTTATCAACCCAGTCAAATCCATGCTGGTTAATAAACGGTTTCAGTTCAGGATGAGATGAGTCTACTCCTGTATCGATAATTGCAATTGAAACCGGACTTGAAAGCCCGGGCTTGAGAAGGGTCCATGCCTGAGGGAAATCTGTCCGGTTGAAAGCCCATTGCTCAGAAATGCTCACATTGGATACAGGGGTACTAGAAAAAAAATCTGGAATCCGGATAGGATCCGGTTCAATATTGTTAATTCCTGATATTTTGAGAAGTTCATTCTGGTAGAAAGACGAATTGTTCACAGGTATTTCTACTACAAGAAAATTCAACTGTGGCGCACGAAGAACAACAGTACAATTTTCAGATACTGCAGAATTATTTAATGAGGAGAGGTTTATCGGGGACGGCACACCAGCTGCTGTATAGAGGATGACCCGTTCGGTCTCTTCTGGGTTGATCTGGTCAGCAATAACCAGAGGAATCAACCAACAGATGAGCAGAGATATTATCAGAACGATACCGCTTACGCTATATCGCCTGCAGTATGTTTCATAAGACCCCACTATGAACAACCCAGGTACTCTGAATTCGACATGGAGACAAATAAGTCCTCCCGTTCGATCCTGGTAATCATGGAATAATAATACCCGGGCTATTCATATAAATCCAGAAACCCTCTGTGGGATACAGAAGCCGAGCATCAGAATACGCGCCTGTTCCTCCATTAATAATAATCTGGCGAAATTGCTGCTCCCGGGAATCATAAACCAGAACATATGACCAGGAAGAACCGAGAGGAGCAAGAAGATCTGAGGCAGTAAGGGTGTTTCTTCCAGGGATACCAAGAGGATTCCACCCCTCTGTAAGATGTCGCGCAGTCATATTTCTCCGATTATCATCATAGGTCAGGCAGATATCAGTACGATTCTCCGCATGGACCCAGATTACATCCATCTGGTGAAGAATGTCACTGGTTCCCACAGGATCCCAGTGCCGGGAATCAGATGAATATCGCCAGATAGTGTGACTTGTTGTATTAACAGCCGAGAAAATACTCCCGGTATTATTCCCTTCCCTGAGCGGATACGGAATTGAAATCATATTCCATCCTGCATACAGGGCAAGGAGGTCAGGTTGTTCTACCTCTCTGGGTTTAGAAAGACGTGAGTCATTTACTACCAGACAGGGATCTAAAGACCGGTTCATTGTGTAATTTGCAGGGATGAGAAGTCGGGCATCGGGTATGCCATATCCAGTCTCGGGATTCCAACCAGAACCTGAAACAGGTGAAGCGTTTATGAGTCTATTCTTCACATCATTTGCTTTGAGATCAGGATCTGCCTCCCAGAGAAGAGCGCTCATACCGGCAATATGGGGAGCAGAAGCACTTGTCCCGGAGAAGGATCCGAGAATTCCCTTTCCTGTACTTACCAGTACATTATCTGGTGCAGAGAGTTCAGGTTTTTGCCTGAGTTCCGGGGCCGGATATTTTATTGTAATCGGACCGCGAGAAGAGTACGGCTCTATTGTAGTTGTGTTCAGATCAGGAACCACAGCACCTACCGATATTGCTTCAGCAACAGCCTGTTGACCAAACATGGAATCTTCAGGGACACAGGGGTCCATCAAAACCTGACTTCCTCCAACTGGCAGAACATATAGTTCAATGGTCCTGTTCTCTCCCCCGGCCTGAACTACCCTGACAAAGAAATTTTTAGAACTGTCATTTTCGTTTATAAATCGACAGTACTCCATCGGATCGTCATCCCCGTCCTGAATTTTTACACTCCTGCCAATCTCACGCATCTCGTCATTATAGAGGAAGAGATCATAATTGTTTGAGGATTCGGAGAACCGATCATCCCATTGCAAAATAACATGCCCTGCAGAATGAGGTGGTGCAGTAAATTTCAGGTCTTTAGAGCCATTTGTACCCTGAAAGTCATGCCAAAGATATCCCTGATTCATGTACCCATGAAATGGAGCCTGATAGTGCTCCTGGGCAAAGTTACCAGCTGAAGTGATATACAATATATCATAAGAAAGAATCCGATCCCTGATATTACGGGCGATGTAACCATCTTCAAAAAAAGGTTCAACGTAGGTTATGTCATCACAGATGATCTTACATCCGTCACTGATCAATTGATCCATCGCCTGAACAAACTCGATTTGACTGGAACCACGATCAGAAAAGTAGAGTTCTGCATCAGGTGCGATATCATGTACAACCTGAAGCATCGCTGTACCCTCATCACCACCAATATTGTTACTGATTACGTGAATCCCTGAAGGGAGTTCTCCACTACTGACGACATTATCCAGACTGGATACGCCATCTGATATGATACCCACCTTTACTCCTTTTCCTGAAAGATTTGTGGAATTCCGAAGTTCACGAGTATGAAGAATATCATCCCCATCAGTTGTGACACGTGACGTGAAAGCAGGGAGTTGAGACATCACAGATAACACTGCAGGTTCCTTTGCAACCCGGGAAAGATTCTGAAGAGTCATCCAACCTGAAATACGGCCATACCGGCTGTCAGAATCAGCGCTATTGAAGTACGATCGTACAGGCACTAAAGATGAACCAGAGTTGATACGGGTGGTAATCATCACCTCACTCTGATTATTATTTAACCCTCGCAGTTCACCAGTCGCTCGCATCAGGTCAGCAGCATTCCCTGACGATTGACCGGGAGAGAGATATTTGTCGTCAAGAAGTTGAACAAGATCAGTTGAGAGTTTTCTTTTCCACGAATTATCTGAAATATTCACAGCCTGACTTGAGTTAACTGAGGACCCCAGATCATCATTACATTCTGGTGAAATGGCGGGCTGTTCTTCAGACATCTGATTTATGAGATATTTAGAATCGGATTTAGTAGTCTGGTTTGTGGTTTGAATAATCCCTGAACCAACCGGTGGGAGAAGTATATGAATCTCCCTGACTTCTGGAAGAGATGAAAGGTTGGAAATCTGATCAGTCCGGACCCATCCATTAATTAATCCAAACCCAGGATCTGATCTCGATTCATTCAGATACCTGGTAACATTGCCGAGAGAACTACCCTCAATCAGGCTGATAGCAACATGAACTTCAGAACGGTTCTGTGTATCAAATCTGAGCTCGCCCATGAGTTCCATCTCGCGGGTAAGACCTGCAGCGGTACTACCGGATGAAGAGACAGAGGGGGCTACAAGTTGAAGCAGATCACTTGATAATTTATCCTTCCAGGAAGAGGAAACAGGGAGAACTGATTCATGTGAACTGTTTGACGATATATCATCATCTATTAATCCGGTAAAGGAATCATCTGCAAAAATCTGGGAAGGAAGAAGAGATGTCAGAAGTATAAGAGAGAAAAATAGCAAGGATCTGCAATTATGAGATAGTATCATCTGTTCGACCTCACCAGAAGTGCGATTCAATAAAGAACCAATACCATATGAAATAGTATGGAAAGAATATCAAGAAGACTTATTTATCGCCGGTATGCGAATCAGGATGCATGGATGTTGAAGGCTATGTCCGGCGAAATATAGAATCTGGTCGGGCAGAGGCTGAAATAGTAAGGGATCTCTCATCACGGATTCGTGAGATCAAATCAGTATCACAGGAATATGCTGAACAGTTTGCGCACGCAGTCATCACTGAAGTAAAAAATACCAGTAACCTTACCAGCGATCTTCTTACCTGTACAAAAGCAGATGTGGCAATGGGAGAGTTTGGTGTTGGTTCACGAGGAACGGGTGATTTTTACGCACATCGCAAAATAGCAGAGATCATAGGGAAGACTGGTGCAAATGTCGGGGTCGATGAAATGGACGATGCCGGTGTTGTCGAAGCAGGGGGGAGATACATCATCAGTACCGTGGACGGGATGCACTCCCGGCTCAGTGATTTTCCTTTTCTTGCTGGATTTCATGTAACCAGAGCAACCCTTCGTGATTGTTATGTCATGGGTGCAAAGCCTGTGATGCTCTTTTCAGACATCCATGTCGCTGATGACGGGGATGTCTCTAAAATTTTCGATTATACTGCAGGTATCACTACAGTGGGAGAAGTGATGCAAGTACCGCTTGTGTCAGGATCAACTCTTCGTATCGGCGGTGATATGGTGATAGGAGAACGTCTCACAGGATGTGTAGGGTGTGTAGGAGTTGCTGATCATATCACTGCCCGTAGAGAAGCCAGATCTGGTGATGTCCTTCTTATGACCGAAGGAGCCGGGGGGGGAACCATTGCGACTACTGCTCTCTATTATGGATATCCTGAAATCGTGGACAGGACCATCAACCTCCAGTTTCTGAAAGGGGCTGATGCCCTGTTAAAAAGTGATGTATTGAACCAGATTCATGCAATGACTGATGTAACAAACGGAGGACTGAGAGGAGATATCTTCGAAATGGCGGAGACCGCAGGATCCCGATTCATCGTCGAAGAAGAAGAGGTTCTGGGACTGGTTGATCCTGTGGTTAGAACGATGCTCGAAGAACTGGAGATTGATCCTCTCGGTGTTTCACTTGATGCAATGCTAGTAGTTGCCCCTGAAGCGACTATCTGTAGCGTAAAGAAAGTTTTGGACCAGGCAGGAGTCAGGACTGCTGAGATTGGACGGGTCGAAACCGGCAGGGCAGAACCAGTACTGGTTAGAGATGGAAAAGAAACAGAATTCAGACCACGGTTTAGAGAGGCAGCATATACACCTCTTAAAAAACTGGTGGACAAAGAAAGCCGGGATTTTGAAGAGATGCGTGAAGGAGTTGACCGGGCAGCAACCGCAGCTCTCGCTAAGAAGAATCGGATGATTGCACGGATAGGAAAGTTAGACTTACATTACCCTAATATCAGGTAAACAAAATCTGAAAGGGACACAATAGTTATCTGTAATAATCGGTGAGATTATGCAGAGGTGTACAGTTGCAGAAAATTCTGTTTCCAATTATCATTTTTTCTCTTCTCTTTATCGCACCGGTTTCGGCAGAAACTCTGGCCTCACTAACCAGTTCATTTTCAGAGGCATGGAATGGTGGGAACATCCCATTACCATCACACGGAGTTATTGCCATTCCGGACGGACCGGGAATACTGACCACAACCACTATCCAGGAACCATTTTATAAAGCAGGTTTTGAAACCGGACCGACACAGGTACAATACCAGAACTTCCAAAATCCTGGATCAGGGTCAGAGATCGGTATGTACCTCGGTGACACATATTATCAGAAAAGTGCTGACATCGGTTCGAGTAAGCGTCTGTCTGAAAATATTCCTCTTACCAGGGTCACCCGGTATTATACTTGCCAAGATCATGAAAACAGTGTGAGTGTTCAATTACTACCTGCTATAGAGAAAAATACGAATCATCAACTTGCAAACAAAGTGAGTTATTCCGCAGTTTGGGAACCTCTTGAGGGAGGGCGTGCAACAGAAACCGGATGTGACATATCCGGTGTCTGGAAGACGAACAAGGGAAATGTCACCATGTCAGAGGCAGGCTATTCCCTTCGCGAAGTAACAATCGATGGATCATATTCAGGTAAACAGAAAGGATCGTTTCAGGGAACCATGTCAGGACCTGTTTTAACCGGAACATGGACAGAACAAGATGCTTCAGGAAAAATGAACTCAGGGAGATTTACAGTAGTCATTAGAAATGATTGTTGTGCATTCACCGGAACATGGGGAACCGCTGAGAGTGACACAAATGGTGGTGAATGGTCGGGAGTAAGATACTGAATTCGGAAAGAAAACCATTTTTTCAATTCGAAAGTTTCTATCCTTCTTTTTAGAAAAAAAGAGTTATGCGATTATTCCACCTTTATATGCAGATGATAATGTCTTACGAATTTGAACAGACGATCCATTATCTGGTTTAATATCAAGAGTGAATGTATCCCCTCCGCGTGGACGGTAATCTTCAGGTATACTTAACGTTACAAGCTGTTGTTCACCCGGATTAATCGTTCCTGATGCCGGGAGCTTTTTAGTAATCTTTACAGGGGTTCCATCATTCACCGAGAGCATGTATGTAATATCAGAAATATCCTGAGGCGATCCGGTAGCCTGTTCACGAAGAGTAAATGACAACTCCTCAAGTTCTCCTGAATAAAAACCATTCACTGAATCATCAACGACAAGACTGGATACCGGTACACCAGACTGAGTAGAACCGGACGAAGAATAACCCATATTTCCAGACAATGGATTTGTAATGATACCACCCCGGTAATTATCAGGAAGGGTCATTGAATAAAATGCAGGCAATCCTGTTGGTGGCCGGATCTCAAGACTGAATTTTTCACCACCACGTGGCTGTTGTTCGGCTGGAATCTGCAACGTAACCTCCTGTTCGTCACCTGGCTTGATAGTTCCTGATGCCGGGTTTGCAGGAAGAACTGTTATAGGATCCATCGTGCCAGCTGACCAGAGATAACTGACCCGTGGCAAATATTGTGGCTGACTGCCATCAGTCAGAATAATTGTAAAGGTTAATTCTGAAAGCCCTTTAGTATATTTTCCATTCAGATCACCTCTGATAACAAGGGATGGCTGTTGTCCGCCTGAACCTGTTGATGACTCCGTGTTTGGATTATCAGATGTAGTAGACTCATTAGAATTATTGGTTTGAGTTTCATTACCAGAAGAAATGGGAGTAGATTCTGGAACTACTGTTTGAACCGGTGTTTGAGAATGGGAAGGCGGTACATTAGGATTGCCAGTAAATGAAGGTATAACAAGCAAAAAGATTGCCAGAATCACAACTAAGATCAACACAGCAGACGGTATGAGGTATTTTTGATACGGGATTATCCAGTTGGTTTGTTTATCCTGGTTTTTTTCCGGGATTCTATCCTCTTCAGGTGGATTTATCTTCTTGAAAGCTTTTTTAACGATCTGATCGCGATTCTGCTCATATGAGAGATTACCAGGATCATATTTGAGTGCATTCTCATAACAGTTCAGGGCATTCTCTAGTTCTCCAAGTTTAGTATATGTAACACCCAGAGCATTCCATGCTTTATGATTCTGTTCGTTAGCTGCCACAGATTCATGCAGTAACTGAATGGCTTCCTGATATCGTCCGTCACGAAAAGCTTTCAGTCCTTCGTGAAATGAATCATCTAATCCCATTATCCCATCCTGAAACAGAGTTACATACATATTATCCGGGGAGGGTTATTAGGTTCCCGTTTTTCCATGTTTGACATCAGGAAAAGAAGAATCAGATACAGATTCTCAAAATATAAAATATTCAATAAATAAGTGTAAATTAATAAAATAAAAAAAATATGGATGTTTTAATAGACTTCAAAAAGTATAATCGTGCCATGCGGCTCATAGTAGGCAGATGATTTCAGATATCTACAATTCCTGTTCCTACCAAAGACCGGGAACTGGGCCAGACCAGGCCACAAACTCCATATTCATATCCCAAACAAAGTGCCCGGAGGGAGATTAATTCATCCATCTGATGAAGGAGTTGTTGAAAAAAAAACTCCCGGACACACAGGTGGACGACTTCTAATCAAAGGAGCACGCGAGCATAACCTCAAAAATATTACCATCGCTATCCCGCGTGACGAACTGGTGGTTATTACTGGTTTGTCAGGATCAGGAAAATCCACCCTTGCCTTTGATACGATATATGCTGAGGGACAGCGCAGGTATGTAGAATCCCTCTCCTCGTACGCAAGGCAGTTCCTCGGCCTAATGAACAAACCCGATGTGGACAGCATCGAAGGTCTCTCACCAGCAATATCCATTGAGCAGAAGTCAACAAGTAAAAATCCACGATCTACAGTGGGAACGGTTACAGAGATCTATGATTACCTCCGTCTTTTGTATGCCCGTATCGGAATCGCTTATTGCCCTGAACATAATCTCCCTATCATTGCACAGTCACCTGAGAAGATAACAGAGAAGATAGAAGAGGAATTTTCAGGGATGATAACTATCCTGGCACCATTAGTCAGGAAGAAAAAGGGAACATATCAGCAACTCTTTAAAGACTTAAACAAGGAAGGATTTGCAAGAGTCAGGGTCAATGGTGAAATATACCGGACAGAAGACGAGATTGTTCTGGAACGGTACAAGATGCATACTATCGACCTCGTAGTCGATCGTCTTGATTCATCAGATCATTCACGTATTGTTGAAGCTATAGAGCAGGCAACAACAAGATCAGATGGCCTTGTTATCGTAGTAGGGGAAGAAGGAATTGATCATCTCTACTCTGCTAAGATGGCCTGCCCGATCTGTGGTATGACCTTTGAAGAACTTCAGCCACGGATGTTCTCATTCAACAGTCCATTCGGAGCCTGTCCCGAATGTAAGGGTCTTGGAATAAGAATGGACTTTGACTCAGGCCTGATTATTCCAGATAAAGAGAAGTCTATTGCAGAAGGAGCTATTGCTACTTACCGTAATTTCCTGGACGGATACCGTTCCCAACTTGTTGGAGCAGTAGCCGAACATTTCGGCTTTACTATTCATACCCCGATTAAAGACCTTACCCCTAAACAATTTGAAGTCCTGATGTTCGGCTCACCAGATCAGATCAACTTTCACATGAGTTACAAACAGGGGCAGGGGACCTGGTCACACAAAGGTACCTGGGAAGGGCTGCTTCCTCAGGCAGAGCGACTCTATCAACAGACCGAATCAGAGTATCGCAAACGTGAACTCGAAAAGTTTATGCGGATCAGCGAATGTCCGGTTTGTCACGGAAAACGCCTGAAAGAGACTGTACTTGCCGTCAGGATAGCCGGACATTCGATCGTGGATGTAACTGATCTCTCAATTTCTTCATGTATCAGGTTTTTTGAAACTCTCCAGTTGACAGATAAAGAGCGGGAGATCGCCCAGCAGGTTCTGAAAGAGATTCAGTCACGACTCATCTTCCTGCAGAGGGTTGGACTCGGTTATCTCACACTCTCCCGAACTGCCGGGAGTCTTTCTGGTGGAGAAGCACAGCGGATAAGACTTGCAACCCAGATCGGTGCAAATCTCATGGGAGTGCTCTATGTCCTTGATGAACCATCTATCGGACTTCATCAGCGTGATAATAACCGTTTAATCGAAACACTCCGTCAGCTCCGTGATCTCGGTAATACGCTCATCGTTGTCGAGCACGACGAAGATACCATCAGGGCAGCAGACTGGGTTATTGATATGGGGCCTGGAGCAGGTACCCATGGTGGCGCTGTAGTCGCCGAAGGCACACCTGACGAGGTAGAAAAACATCCTGAATCATTAACCGGGGCGTATCTGTCAGGAAGGATGAAGATAGAGGTTCCGCAGAAACGTAGAACCAGTAAACGGTTTATCACAATCAATGGTTGTCGAGCCAATAACCTCAAGGGAGTATCAGCCAGAATTCCAATGGGGACACTCACACTCGTATCAGGAGTTTCAGGATCTGGAAAATCCACCCTCATTTACGATACACTCTATCCTGCTCTTCAAAAGGCAGTATACAACTCCCGTGTTGACGTGGGCGCTCATGATGAACTTATCTTTGATGAAGAGGTCGACAAAGTAATTGTCATTGATCAATCACCAATAGGCCGCACACCTCGATCCAACCCGGCAACCTACACCAAAGTTTTTGATGAGATCAGGACTCTATATGCAGAAACAAAAGAGGCAAAAGTCAGGGGATATAAATCAGGACGTTTCTCATTCAACGTAAAAGGAGGACGCTGCGAAGCCTGCCAGGGAGACGGATTGATCAAGATAGAGATGAATTTCCTGCCTGATGTGTACATTGAATGCGAAGAATGTAAAGGGAAAAGATATAACAGAGAAACCCTTGAAGTAAAATACAAGGGGAAATCCATCGCAGATGCCCTCGCAATGAGCGTAGAAGAGGCGATGGAGATCTTTGGAAATATCCCTAAGATCAGAAATAAACTCCAGACACTGCTCGACGTGGGTCTTGGATACATCAAACTTGGACAAAGTGCAACAACACTCTCCGGCGGTGAAGCTCAACGGATTAAACTGACCCGTGAACTCTCAAAGCGAGCCACAGGGAAAACAGTATACCTTCTTGATGAGCCGACAACAGGGCTTCATTTCCACGATGTTCGAAAACTGATTACTGTCCTGGACGGACTAGTTGAAAAGGGTAATACAGTTATCGTTATTGAACATAATCTGGATGTTATTAAGTCAGCCGATTATATTATAGATTTAGGGCCAGAAGGAGGAGATGCCGGGGGTGAGATTATTGTGTCAGGTACTCCTGAAGAGATTGCTCAAAATACAAAGAGTTATACTGGGATGTTTCTTAAAAAACTGCTTCCCCTTCAGGAAAAACCAATTAAAAATAAAACCGGAAAAGTCCGAGTATCAGCTAAAAAGAATAAATAACTTTTTTCGTCTAAATCAGGTAATGTCAAATCGCAAATGACAGCTGCAGATAACCTATGATCGATCTCAAAGATGTCCCCCAGGATCCAGGCTGTTACCTATTCAAGGATGCAGAAGGGACGATTATCTACATCGGTAAAGCAAAAAATCTGAAGAAACGAGTTTCCAGTTACTTTCAAAAGACCGATCATAATGCCAAGACAAAGCGGATGGTCAGCGAAGCTGCGGATCTTGACTTCATCATTACTGCGTCAGAGGTTGAAGCGCTAATCCTTGAAAATACCCTTATCAAACGTCATCAGCCAAAATTTAATATTGATCTCAAGGATGCCAAAAGTTACGCATTCATTCGGATCAGCGATGATCCATTCCCAAGAATTGGTATAGCCAGGTACAGGGGCGGGAAGAAGGGGGGCACCCTGTACGGCCCATTTGTCTCTGCTGCTGAACGTGATCATGTTCTTGCATTCATCAAACAGACCTTCCATTTGAGAACCTGTAGGAAAATGACCAGACGGGCCTGTCTTCGCTCTCATTTGGGAACCTGTTCTGCTCCTTGTCAGGGAAAAGTATCAGAACCGGAATATCAGTACCAGGTGAAGAGTGCTGATCTGCTCTTGAAAGGTAAAAACCAGGATCTCATTGCCAGTCTTAAAGGTGAGATGGTGGAGCATTCAGAGCAACAGGATTTCGAAGCGGCACTTGCAATCAGAGATCAGATTACTGCCATCGAACATCTTTCAGAGAGACAATACGTTCAACGTCAGAAACAGGCAAATGAACATATCATTAATTATCAGATAGTGTCAGGAACAGTATATCTGATTCTCTTCACAATTGAGAGGGGAACGCTGACCAGCAAAGAAGAGTTCGTTTTTCCTGACACCGAAGATTTTCTTGAAGAATTTATCATCCAGTATTATGCCGGTGTTAAACCACCAAACGAACTTATTCTCCCGGAAATGCCGGATTCAAACATTGAGGAGTATCTCTCGAACATCAGAGAGACTAAAGTTACCCTTACAATCCCAGTTCAGGGGGCAAAAAAACATCTGCTCGATCTCGTAATGAAGAACATTGAGGCATCATTCTTTGCCGGGAAAATGAGAGTTATTGAACTAGGTGAGGCATTACATCTGCCTGCTCCTCCGGATGTTATCGAATGTTTTGATATTTCACATCTTTCAGGAACCGGAACGGTTGGTTCAATGGTGAGTTTTCAGGATGGAAAACCTGACAAGAAGAATTACCGGAGGTTTAGAATTAAAACAGTAGAGGGTATTGACGATTTTTCTTCGATTGCTGAGGTTGTGAAACGCAGATATAGCAGATTAAAAAAAGAAGAACAGCCATTTCCTGATCTAATCATTATTGACGGTGGCCAGGGTCAACTCCATGCAGCTGAAGCAGAACTTAGAGAATTAAATCTTTCAATTCCACTCATATCAATAGCTAAGAGAGAGGAAGAGATCTTTACTACAGGCAGAGCCCTTCCAATTCCTTTATCAAAGAAAAGCCCCGCATCCCTCCTGGTACAGGAGATCAGGGATGAAGCTCACCGATTTGCCATAACATACCAACGTCAGATAAGAAGGAAAAAAGCACTATCATGACAGATTTTCAAATCGTATCAGAATATCAGCCACGAGGTTCGCAGCCTGATGCAATTGGGAAACTGGTTGAAGGGTATAACAAGGGATATCCGGCACAAACTCTCCTGGGAGTTACCGGGTCAGGAAAAACATTCACGATGGCAAATGTCATCGCAAAACTGAATATGCCGACTCTGGTGCTGGCTCACAACAAAACCCTGGCAGCCCAGCTCTATCATGAATTCAGAGAGTTTTTTCCCCACAACCGGGTCGAATATTTTGTTTCATATTATGATTACTATCAGCCTGAATCTTATATCGCAAAAAAGGATCAGTACATCGAAAAAGATGCACAAATAAATCCGAAGATCGAGATGATGAGGCTCTCCGCAACTGCATCACTACTTGGGAGGAGTGATGTTATTGTTGTTGCTTCAGTATCCTGTATCTATGGTCTTGGCAGGCCAGATACCTACAAAAGTATGGGATTTGATCTCGGAGTTGATCAGAAGATTGGGCGTAAAGAGATCATATCAAAACTTGTAGATAATCTCTATGAACGCAATGACATTGAACTCATCCCAGGACGATTCAGGGTAAAAGGAGAGACCATAGATCTGGTTCCGAGTTATTATAACAATATTATCAGGATAGAACTCTTTGGAGATGTTGTAGACAGGATTACCGAGATAAACCGGACTACCGGAGAACCTGTAGAAAAACTCAGACATATCTATGTATATCCGGCTAGTCATTACATCATTCCTGAAGAGCAGAAAGAAGCTGCAATAAAATCTATCGAGGCCGACCTTGCAGAACGTCTACCCCATCTCGGGATGCTGGAAGCTCATAGATTAGAGCAGAGAACTAAGTACGATCTTGAGATGATCAGGGAGACCGGATCATGCAAAGGGATCGAAAACTATTCACGACACTTTGATGGCAGGAAAGTTGGAGAAAAACCATATTGCCTCCTTGATTATTTTCCAAAAGATTTTCTTTTCTTTATCGACGAGAGCCATCAGACAATCCCCCAGGTCAGGGCAATGTTTAACGGAGATCGATCTCGTAAGATACCACTGGTAGACTACGGATTCAGACTCCCTTCCTCATTTGATAACAGGCCACTCAGGTTTCCTGAGTTTGAGCAATATCTCAAACACGTTATCTTTGTATCTGCTACTCCTGCAGATTACGAGAAAGACAATTCACAGCAGGTAGTCGAGCAGATCATCAGGCCAACAGGTCTTGTTGATCCGATAGTTGAAGTCAGACCTATCCAGGGACAGATGGAGGATATCAAGGCAGAGATTCAAAAAACTATCGAAAACGGAGACCGTGTTCTCCTCACAACCCTGACCAAAAGACTGGCAGAAGAACTAACTGAGTATCTCGAAACCCGGGGAGTGAAAACACGATATCTTCACTCAGATATTGATACCCTGGAACGGACTGAGATCATAAGGGAACTAAGGCTGGGTATCTTTGATGTTTTAGTGGGAATCAACCTTCTCCGAGAGGGTCTGGATATCCCGGAGGTTGGTTTCATCGGTATTCTTGATGCTGACAAAGAAGGATTTCTCCGTGATGCAAGAAGTCTGATTCAGATTATCGGACGGGCAGCCCGTAATTCAGAGGCTCATGTTGTATTGTACGCTGATACGATAACCGGTTCCATGCAGACAGCAATGGATGAGACTGATCGAAGACGAAACCTTCAGATCGAATATAACAAAGAAAACGGCATAACCCCACAGACGATCAGAAAGCCGATCAGAGAACAGGAGATTGAACTTCCAGTGGGAAAGCCGGTTCCAAAATCTTCAATCCCGGCATTGATTATTGACCTTGAGTCACAAATGAAGACTGCTGCCCAACTTCTTAATTTTGAAGAAGCAATCATGCTCAGGGACAAAATTGCAGCATTGAAGAAAGATTTGGAATAATACACCATTTTACCGACGATCAAAAGTAGTGATCGTCACAATTCGTTTTAAAAAAGTTTAAAGAACGGAGATATATCCATCTTTTACTTTTTCTGAAGTACCTTCATTGCTAAACACCTTCAGAGTTACCGTGTAATTGCCAGGTGTAGAGTATACATGCAATGGATTCTGGTCATAGGATGCGGTGTTGTCTCCAAAGTTCCAGAACCACTCAGTTGGGAATCCCTGTGATTTATCCTCGAACTGGACACTAAGTGGAGATTTTCCCGAAACCGGGTGAGCCATGAAATCAGCTACTGGTTGCTGCATCACTGTGATCGTCTCGTATGCATAATCCTTTGCTATGAATGGCTTGTCAACCTGGTGAGTTACCTGGTACACTCCTGGGGCAGTATAGGTATGGGATATGTTCTTAGAGAGTGAACCTGCACTGCTGTCACCAAAGACCCAGCCCCATGAGACATCTTCTGTGTTCAGTGAACAGTCTGTGAATTCAACAGTTAATCCCGGAGGAACCGTTCCTCCCAGTGGTTTTGCCATCATACAGGCAATCGGATCTGTGGTAACACAGATGTAATCCTTCTTCTCGACAGTGACACCATTAGGTGCTGCTGCATTGAAAGCAGTAAGTTTTACTGTGTAGTTACCTGTTTTTGCATACAGATGAACCGGTTCACGAACATTTGTTACCTCACCATCACCAAAGTCCCATAGCCAGTCAGTCGGATTATTGATGGTGAGATCCTTAAAGGTTACAGGGTACTTTGGTGGAACCCTAACACGATCTGCTTCGAAATCAGGAACTGGCGGGAGAACGAAGACAGGTTCAATTGTATGATCTGAACTGATGTTTACAAAGGTGTACGGATTGATTGGTCCCACTGAACTGTTGTCTACAATCAGATCATAAAGGGCATTACCAGTATCAGGAGTAATCGTGAAGGTCTGGTTAGACCCGCAGTTCACCTGAACGATCCCATTTGTTCCTGCAGGGGAGATATTCCCACCATTGGACTGATTTACTAGAATGTTGTAGGTTTTAATCTGGAACACTGCCTGAATTGTATGATCAGCATTTACATTCGGGAATGTGTAGACAAATGGACTAACTTGAGGTCCACTGCTTACCCCGTCCACAATGACATCGCCTATAGTATAACAGGGGTTTGCAGCTATGGTGAAGGTGATCGAATCACCAATGGTTACATTCTGTGGGGTAGACGGAGAAATTGTTCCGCCTACTCCTGCCGATGGTGTTATTGTGTATGCATACTTACTGAAACTTGCGTTAATCGAGTGATTTTTAGTCACATTCGGGAAACAATATGTCATAGGACTTGTATTGTTACCCTGACTAATGCCATCAACCTCCACATTGGAGATGAAGTAATTACTGAATGCGGTGATGTTGAAGCACTGTGTGTTCCCGAAGGTAACATTAACTGTGCCATTGGGCTGGATTTGACCGCCCTGACCAGCAACCGCCGTGATGGTCAGGACGTCAGGCTGAAAATGTGCAACAATCTCGTGGTTCTCAGTTACATTCAGAGTGTAAGAACTGACCGGGCCCTTGGAGACACCATTGTCGGTTATATCTGCGAGTTGATATCCTGAGAATGCAGTTGAGTTGAAAGTAAGAGTCTGCCCATACGTAGCAGTGGTGTTGCCAGATGGAACTATCATCCCAGCATTTTCAGGGATGACAGATGATGTCACATTGAACCACTGCTTTTCAAAGACAGCATGCCAGGTAAGATTTGTATGGAGATTGCACACCTGGAAGTTGGTCTTGAAACCTTCAGACTCCATGTATGAGTCGCCAGATTCAAACTCGGGCCTGAGATAAGAAAGATAGTATCCAGGATCAGGAATTCCGGTTGTATTTTTGGTACACCCGTCATAGTCCACCTGATAGGGATCAGATGGATCAATCTTTCCTCCGCTCGTGTAGTTTGCAAATACCGTAACTTTGGTTGGGCGGAAGGTGCAGTATAACGTGTGGTTATACGTCATCTTTGAGCCCTGAATCACATAGGATGGTGCATACGGTACCGGTTCACCATCAAGATATAACTGTTTGACCTGGTTGTCGGCATCTGGTGTGAAGTTATATGCCACACTGTCGTCACCATAGTCGTAGAAGGTTATACCGGCATTGTTTACTGAACCACCTTTTCCTGCTGTTGCATTAACAGCTACCTGTTTCTTAAGAGAAGAAAGGTAAAGGGTCGCATTGCCCAGTGTCTTTTCATGTGGATATGTAACATTTTCGAGATTATAGGTTATATTGAATACAGGTTTTCCTTCGCTCGTCCGATCCACAGTCAGGTTATGAGCAAGATATGCCGGATGCTCTCCACTCAGGGAAAACTCCTTGGTTTCTCCTGCAATAACAGGGATGAGACCTGATGGTTGAATGGAGGAGTGTGCATCCGATTCTGCCTGAATGAAGTATGTGGCACGATCAAGGCTGATGATCTGTCCCCACTTTGAAGGGCGACCAACAAACAGAGTGGTGTCAACAGTTACTGTTTTTGGCAGGTTCATTGGCATCCGGTCAAATGTTACATTGACGATCTTCTGGGCAGGAAGACTGATCCAACACGGAGTCCGATTCTCCTGCAATTCGCCATCGTATGTTACATTGGCTCCTTTTGGTATGCCAAGCTCTGGATGATCATCATCATCCACACTGGTCTCGAAGTAGACCTGCACATAATTAGTGAACGGCGTCAGTTCTATCTCAACTGTACTTGGGGTGTTGGCAGTCACATTGAAGAATTTGTAGCCCAAGTGGTACCGGTCCTTGAAGAAGACTGAGAAGTATTCTCCTGAGTAAAGTTGTTGGGTAGTTGTCGTGTTACCAATTATCCCGGCAGTATACTTCAGAGAATCAGGCGTGATATCCTCTGTTGAGACAACGTTCTGTATCTTTGCTGCAAATTCTTCATGAGAACCATTGAAAGAATTCAGAGCACTGTCCATTTTAGATACGAGTGCACTCTGCTGGTCTGCATTCATCCTGCTAATCTGGTAAATGTAGACATCAGCACTTGTCGGATCACTCTTAAAGGTAACAGGTGATGTCTCCGGAATTGGATCAAGATTGATACGAAGTTCAGTCACGTTCCCTGCAGTAACCTCTGTAGTTCCATTTTTAGGATAATACCCGGATCGGGTGATGTTATAAATATAGGTTCCTGGGGGAAGAGACTCTACAGATGCAGGAGTTTTACTGTAGATCAAACTGGTGACATTTGGTATCTCACGGTGAAGAGTCAGATCCGAATCTGACGGATTGGTGTCGAGATGGATGGCACCATATACCGGATTGTTTGGTGTGAGTGTTACCGTGCTGAAGTTGAGATACGTTCCCGGGGTGACGGTGAACGATTCATTCCACCAGGTAATAAATCCGTACTTCTTTAAAAATAACCGATAGGTCCCAGGTTCCACAAAGAACTCTCGCGGAGTGAGACCCTCTGTATCCGACACTGTCAGGTTGTCAGGCGAGACCGACACATTAGTGAGGTAGATTTCAGCTCCAGCAGGAACAGAATTAACAAAGACTACCCCTTTTTGTTGTGGCTCCGCCATACTTCCGGTTATCAGGAATGCCAGGATTAGCAGCCCCGCGATGACCGGATATGCAGTTTTGTATGCCATTACTTCACACTTCCCCTGTAAATCATTCATGAATGAAGGAAATCCCCGTGACGCATACCATAATGGGATGCAACTCGCAAGAGGAGTTAATCAGGGTTATATTTCTCATCATATATATAGGTGTTGAAATACGCCAAAAAATAGAGGAATTTCAAATATTAAAGGTGTATCAGTACCCGTCTGCGAAATGAATACTTAATTCAAGCGAGCACAAAAAAAAGGATATCAGGAGTTGTAATCCAGGTTACATCTATAGTAGTTTGGATAAGATCTCTCCGATCTCACACTACGACCACATATGCAACACGGGACTTCTCATTTACTCCCATGTCATTCTTCACAGACAGAGTTACTGTATACTCACCAGGATTTACATAGGTGTGAGACGGAGCAATTGGAGTTGTATTGAACGAATTTGTACGGTCACCAAAGTCCCAGTACCACTCAGTTACGTTTGATTGATTTGGAGTGTAATCTTCAAATTGGACAGTGAACGGATGAGTTCCACTGTACTTCTTCCCTGCAGCCCCGAAATTCACATCCTTTGGTCTTGACTTGTTTTCAATCAGGATCGTCTTTACTGCCGATCCAGATTGACCATCCCAGTTGGTCCCAGTCATATTGACAGTGTATGATCCCTCTGTAGAGTATGCGTGAACAATTGACGAGGAGTCAGTAGTTGTTGAGTTGCCATCACCAAAATTCCAGATCCAATGGATAGGTTGACCTTTGGATGTGTCGATAAAGGTGATTGGTTGATTAACAATTCCCCACTCTCCTGACGGATCAGTCACGAAATCGGCGTACACCGGGCCTTTTACACGGACAACATTTGAAGCAGTACCATTCCCGTACGGATTAGTTACAGTCAGGTTTACTGTGTATGTTCCCGCATTCTGGTAATAATTTACCGCAGGTGTACCTATTGAGGTATTTCCATCTCCAAACTGCCAATACCACCCATTGATGGATTCACCCTTTGATGTGTCAACAAACGTCACTCTCTCAAACCGGTTGGCAATATCAGGAGTAACGGTGAAACTTGCTTCTGGAGCCTTTTGTACACTGATATTAATTCTAGATCTTGAAACATTCCAAGCACCATAATATGGATTACTCACATTAAGTGTAACATTGTGCCAACCTTCGGATGTAAACTGATGATATGGACTCTTATTAGTATCATTTGGCTGAATATCATCAAAGTTCCAGTCCCAGTTAGTAATATCGGCCTGTGGAGCGGAGAGATCAGTAAACTTAACCACCATTGATCCATTCACCGGAACTACAGATGTACCATTAGGGGTAAAGTTAGCATACACCGGACTTCCAACTTCAATGGTTTTATTTGCAACTTTTGTTAAACCGGAAGTATCAGTCACTGAAAGTGTCACATTATAGTTTCCTTCCTGGTTGAACGTGTGAATCACCGATGAACCAGATCCAAGGCTTGTTTGATCACCAAAATTCCAACTACGGCTGGAGACTAAAGATTGTGGAGTTGAATTATCTGTGAAATTAACTGTAAAGGGGTAATATCCCTTAGTCTGGTTTGCAGCAATGTTAGCCTGAAGGCAATTAGTTAAATTGATACTCAGATGCTTGACACTCCAATTTAATTGCGGGTTTGTTGCTTGAAGATCTACCTGATAGGTTCCGGCTTGTGGATACTCAAAAACCGGATTACTCTGATGATAGACATTTTTATATGAACCATTTAAATAATAAAAAGTCCAGTACCAGTCATTTGGATCATCAGTAGAGTTATCCATAAATTGGACACTCAGAGGAAACGTCCCGCATTTTGGAGAATAACTGATATCTGCTACCAGGTTCTCATATACAGTCACCTGTTTCGTTGTGGTATTCCCTTTTGTTGGATCGCTACCATAACAACGTGGATCATATACTGTGAGACTTACATTGTACGTCCCATTGCGGGAATAACTATAACTGGCATTTCTAGTAGGGGCCATATGGTCTGGTGAAAAACGCCATTCCCAACGGGTATATTGATCTACACCTGAAGAAGTATCAGTGAAATTAAAAACTGCGCTTGAATCGCGATCGATAGTTGGTGGAACAGAAGGATCCCATGTAAAGTTTGCATAGAGCCCAGTTACATTTACCCACTGACTCGACTGATTCCAGATTCCAAATGTATTATTCCATCCAATCTGGGTAACATTGTAACGACCTGGCAAATAATACGTATGATTGACCCAGTTCTGCGAT
This sequence comes from Methanospirillum lacunae, assembly GCF_003173355.1. Taxonomy (NCBI): domain Archaea; kingdom Methanobacteriati; phylum Methanobacteriota; class Methanomicrobia; order Methanomicrobiales; family Methanospirillaceae; genus Methanospirillum; species Methanospirillum lacunae. Next base: position 50,227 of record NZ_QGMY01000003.1, read on the forward strand.
AAATTGATGTCTTCCGTACCATCATCATAAATCCAAGTTATATTATCAAGATTACTTCCAGATGAATTATCCCTAAAAGTGACATTCACAGGGAATGCCGCACATGAGTATTGATATGGGGTAAAATTGGAAGTGATATTATCATATACCAACAATGGAAGGCTTGTCTGATTCCAGCCATAACTTGTGTTCGTTTTCAAAGTGACGGTATATACCCCGGGTTTCTCAAAAATATGGGTGAAATTCTCTGATGTGTTAATCTCATAACCACTTGAATTGGAGATATTCCATTCAGGAATAAGTTGAATGGCAGGCGTTGCATCAAATGTCCATGACTTATAATTTAGATCTGCCTTTAATGGTGCCGGGCCTTTGTCAATTAATACATGTGTATAATTATCGGTGATATTGAAATCAGAAACAGGAGGAGGATACATGACAAAAGAATATGTACTGTAATTCATCGGGTAAATGATGGAGTCCGTTGAATTAGTTGCAGTGACATTAACATCATATGTCCATGGCGTGGATGGAGACGTATATGGAAAAGTATGGTTGAATGCATTTAGCCCATTTGCAGGATTGTCAGTTGGTTGCTGATATGTAGTACCATCACTAAATTTCCAGTTCAGAATATCAGGAGTTGAACTATTTGAAGAAATATTGAATTTAAACCGGGCCTGATATTGATACGTTGGAAATGTCTGATTAATTGAACCATTAATCGGAAGTTTCACAAGTACCGTTGTATCATTAGTCAAGGGAGTACATTTTAAGGGGTTTGGATCTGAACCATTCCAGGCAGACCAAGTCATAATATATTTCCCAGGTCCTGGAATGGAAAGATCAGTATAATTATCAGGGAGTGTATTTTGATCAGAATCTAAAACAGTTGTAGTCCCAAAGCGCTTTATAGAACTGGAGAAATTATCAGCAATCTGGTCTTGTGCTATTCCTTCTTTATCAGCAACATAAAACCTCTTTGTCACTGACGAATAATTATCGACAAAGAAAGTGAGGTTATCAGATGCTAAATCGTATAAATATTGAGGTTCAGAGCAGGGATAACTTTCAATCGTTACATCACCCGCAGAAACCACATTCACAAGCCCAAATAAGGCAATAATCAACATTGATGTAATAATAAACAAGTTGAATTCAATTTTTCCCATTTTTACTCCCCACATCAGTTCTACCCTGATTGTACCAATCTTTCTTCTTCAAATCCCACACCTGACACTTCAGGATAAAGAAGTTTTACCGGTGTAATCAGAACGCGATATATAGAAGATCATATTCTTCACATAATATAAATATTATTATATCTTTATCACCTGCCCGAATTATAGAAAACAACAAAAGGAGATCATTCACTCCTACCTCATGAAACGCAGATAGTCTCACGGGATCATGATCAGAGAACCTATCATCACCAAGGTTTAACCAATATATATGGCAGAACCTACCAGGGTCCAGTTGTCAACAAACAAGGGCGATATCCTGATAGAACTTTATGAAAACCGCCCGATTACAACGGGAAATTTTGTAAAACTGATCTCAGAAGGATTCTATGATGGAATCGTTTTCCACCGGGTCATTGACAAATTCATGATCCAAGGTGGATGTCCAAAAGGTACCGGAACTGGCGGTCCTGGATACACAATACGTGATGAATTCACCGCTGATAACCGGAACGATCGGGGAACAATCTCTATGGCAAATGCAGGGCCAAACACCGGCGGAAGCCAATTCTTCATCAATCTGGTTAACAACAATTACCTTGACAAAAATCATCCAGTATTTGGCAAGGTAGTCAGCGGGATGGATGTGGTCGATGCAATTGCTAAAGTTAAAACTGACAGAAATGATCGGCCAAAAGAAGACATTGTTATCCAGAAGGCAACGGTAGTCTCTAAAAAAGAGTAATATCGTATCAGAAAACAGGATTATTCCTTGATTTCTTCAGCCTTTTTTTCAGGTTTCGGATACTTCTCTATATACTGAATTTCTTCAATACCATTGACCAGATCAAATATTGAGATCGTGATGTAAGGCTTACTGCTGACAAAGCGTCTGCTATATGAATAAATGCCAGCTGGAAGGTCAACTTTAGCAACACCATTCTCAATAGATACACTCGTCTCAAGTCCGGAAAAGATGCTTATCAGACCCTTTATCTGCTCTGCTGGATCTTCAACAAATCCTTCGATCTTATATGAATAATCCAATGTCTGACCAGCGAGCGGGTGATTAAAATCAACGAGAACACGATTCCCGATCATCTTAACAACAGTGCCTTCACCGGTATTCGGAATATTTACCCGCATACCGACAGATGGCTTCTCATTGAAGACTTTCTTCTCATATGAGCGCATCAGTTCCTGTTCACGCTCCCCGAAAGCCTTCTCTGGTGGGATCTCAATCGTACCTTCATCCCCAGGCTCCTTCCCCATCACAGCCTCATCAAGACCGAGAAGAATCTGTTGTTTACCTGCGCATACTATCACAGGCTCGTACTTCTTCTTCTCATCAAATGCACCAGATTCACGTGCTTCGGTCTCGCTGGTCGTATCAAAAACCATCCCGAAACTGCGTCCGGTATAACTGAGTTTTATAAAATCTCCTTCTTTGACAGGCATTCTTGGTTCCTTTATTAAATGGGAAGCCATATAGATAAAAGGTAGGACAATGCTGGAGATCGAGATTAAAGTCCGGGTCCCGGACATCAAAGCGGTCAGAGAACAGGTAATAGCATCAGGAGGAGTCCTCACTGAGACACTCACAGAACATGACTCATATTATAATGCCCCCCACCGGGACTTTGGAATAACAGATGAAGCATTGCGCCTCAGAGAAACGGGTACAAAAACTACGGTTACCTACAAGGGACCCAAAGATACTATTCTTGGTTCAAAAGTCAGGGAGGAACTCAACCTCGATATCACTGATCCGAAAATCTTTGATTCCATCATTACCCGCCTTGGATTTGTAATGGTGGCAGTTGTGCAAAAGCGCAGAGAGTACTACCAATATCAGGACTTCACCATATCTCTTGATCAGGTTGAAGGACTTGGAAACTTTGTGGAGATAGAATTAATATCAGATTCAAATGCAGAAATGGCAGCTGCACGTGTAGATGAAACTGCAATAAAAATGGGAGTTACCGGGGAGAGGATAACCCTCTCTTATCTTGAACTCCTTCTTTCTACACGTTGAGAAGTTTTATCTCAATATCTTTTGCGTCTTCACCAAAATGGATCATGGCACAGTTGCCCATTGCGGCCGGACCGGGGTTTACTGCCTTGATTCCATCAGCTTCATAAATACCCCGTTGTTCATGGACATGGGCACAGCAGATCAGGTCAAATTTCTCGACATACTTCTTCACAGTTGCTGAACCGACATGATTACCCGCAATCTCATCAAGGATGCCCTGAGGAGGCGCATGTGAAATGAGAACATTGTGAGTTGCCCTTTCCATTTTACTTACTGAACTTTTGAGCAGATCATCGATCTGTTTATCGGTCAGTTCGAAAGGTGTTCCAAACGGAGTAGGATTAGATCCTCCTATACCAACCAGAGATATCTTGCCGAGGTTCATTGTCGAACCATGAAGGTTCACACTGCTGGAACGCTCAAGGGCATCTAGTACCTCTTTGGGATCGCAGTTCCCCGGAACCGAGAAACTGGGGACATCGATACGTGAAAAACAGGTATCAACATCCTGGGCAGTTCCCATATTGGTGATATCCCCTGCGATGAATACGACATCAGGAGCGAGTTCCATGAAGGACTCGATCATCCCGTATTCACCGTGCAGATCTGCAAGCAGGAGCGCTTTCAACATGAGTACTAATATGGAACCCGTCTAAAAAATCTTAACTCAGGGTCGTTCCATGAACCGGTCACTTTCCCTGCAAGGGCGAGAGAACCTAAAGCAACTTCTGCCTCAGGTATGACCGGGGTAGATCGTGTGCCTGCCAGTGGTGTTCCGGGAAGTGGAATGAACCGGTGAGCATGAACAAAACCTGATTTACATACTTCACGGACAAGGCTGACTGTCTCCTCCTGTTCCTCATCAGTCTCATCCGGAAACCCGAAAATCACATCTACCACCGGTACAAGGCCTCCGTCCCTGATATGATCCAAGGCTGACAGCGCATCAGCACAGGAATGACCGCGACAAAGTCTTGAAAGGACAGCGTCACTTCCAGACTGTACACCCATGTGGAGCTTTTTATTGTCGCAAAAGGTCCGAATCAATTCCACTGATTCTTCAGTGATCCACTCTGGCCGTACCTCACTAGGAAATGTTCCAAAATAGAGTTCACGATCCCCATCATTTTTAAGGATTTTCATGAGGCGCTCTACTTTACCTAACTCCAGATGTCGGCCGTCTGAACCATATGCCAGAGCATTCGGTGTCACCAGTCTAATCTGTTTGAAATGTTTTGCAAGTTCCCTAATTGAATCAAGACTACGATGCCGCATACGGTGTCCAAAAATACAAGGCGTCTGGCAATATTGACAAGCATATGGACATCCCCGGGAAATCTCTATATATCCCTTATACTCGCTAAAACTCGGATAGGCATCAAGCAACACTGAGTGATCCACCTGAACGAGCCCATCCCGAGTTGCAACTCCCGGAGGTGGAGAAAGACCATGTTCAATTCGATCAAGGAGCCTTGGTACAGTAAATTCCCCCTCACCAACCACAACATAATCAGCTACATCAACAAGTTCTTCATAACATGCTGTTGCGTGAGGACCGCCAACGACTGTTATACACGATGCGTCAGAGATCTCATCAAGATAGCCGGGAGCCTGAATTGAATTCAGACTGTAAAGAGTAACATCACCCCCGGGGATTGAAGAGGAAACAAGATGATAGCCATGGAGTTCGCAGGCTGCATAGAGAGCAGCAAAACTGTTGCGCTGGGAAGTAATCTCACGCCATCGTACATCCATGTCTAAAAAGTGCCTCTGATTGAAAGAATATTCTTGAAAACGAAGTGAATGAAATCAGATATAAACCTAAATTGTAATTTCATTACAGTCGCTGCCGCATACGAAGTGATTTATCAGCAATCTGGTAAATCTGTCCGTCATAATATTCAGCGTACACCCGAACCTGATCTTCACCATCTGTTCCTTTGAGCACTACCTCACTCTGTGCCTTAGGAGGAAGTTCAAACCGTTCAACAGAACCATCACTCCGCTTTATCATAATCCAGGAACTCCTGACCATCTTCTGCCCTTTACCTCCTGAGAAAAAGACCTGAATTGTCTTGTCTGCCTGGTCCTTGTCATTAATTTGTGCTGAAACAGCGTTATCCTGAGGAGGTGCCGGATACGTTTCCAGACTGTTTGAGATTTGTGTAGGACTTGCAGATTCCTTTTGGGCTCCCGTATTCGGAGATACCACAACCTGATGTTGAGCACATCCTGCAACAAGAAGGATGAAAACAAGGCAAAGAAGGGGAATGATTAACCGCATAAAGAATAATAATGAGAATCAGATTATAAAAATCTACTCAGTTTTCAGAAGACGTTTGCCTCTGTGTAAACAATCATTGATTCTTTAAGAATCTCATACGGCTTAACCTCACGGGAATGGCCAGACATCCGCATTTTGACCACTTCTATAGCAAGATGAATATCAGAAACCGAGTCACCTCTCGCATATCTCAGGAGAATAACGGTATCACTGAGATACTCAATCAGATTATATCTGCTTGAAAACTCATTTTCTTTATCTGCTTCACTCGTGAGAAGAGAAGTACAATTCAGGTCGCGTAGACGATCAAGAAAACGCATCATTTCCCGTCTTCTTGTAGCATCATCATCAAACAGGTCTTCAAACAGAGATACTGGATCTATGGTAACCCGGTGAGCTCCTGTGCGTTTGATCAGTTCAGGTAACTCGTTCTTGACACTGTTTATTGCAAGATTAAAATCAGATGGATCAAGATTTACAATCGTGAGAGATTTTCCAAGATACGGTGTAATATCCCATCCTTTATCCCGCATGTAATATTCAATCCTGCCTGTCCGTTCTTCAAGGGTAATATGGATTACATTCTCACCATTAAGAAGACCGGACCAAAGAAAATACAGAGCAAAGTTTGTTTTACCACACCCATACTGCCCAATTACGGATGCTACGGTACCGGGAATCAGCCCTCCGGAAAGCATCTCATCAAGACCTTTAATACCGAAGGTAATTCGATCACCACTCATATTATCACCCTGATATTGCTGACTTCAAATCCACGTCCAGGAGTAATCCGTACAGCAAACTTAACCATCTCCCGATCTTCAAGATGGATCATAACTCCCCGAAATTTTTCTATGTACAAAACCCTCTGTCGTTTTGCCGAGGAGGATTCTTCCCATCTGAAATGAATGACTGCATCAACTGCATCAGCCACCTCTGTCTCCTGCCACTGATTAAGGATACCTTTAGTCAGAATAAGGTAGAAAGTGGTGTTCCATTTTTTTGCCACACGCTGAAGACCGCGTAGAAATGCCGTGAGATCAGGCCATGTCCCGGCAGCAATATGTTGTGTCGCAAGCTCAGTAAGTGAGTCGATGGTTACCATACTCTCTTTTGGAATATCAGAGAGCATATCAGCGAGGGTTGAAAGCACACTATCATGGACTTTTCGTCTCTTTTCCATCCGCTCAATGATATCTTCATAATCTGAGTACCATCCAATTGGGACAAGACTCGAATCAAAATAGATGTCTGAGAGATCATCAAACTGAACATTCGCGATGTGAGTCAGGAGATCAGGAGAGAAAGACAGCTCAATTTCTCTGAGAATATCTTCCCGCATCTTGGTAACAGTGATATACCTGATATCAGCAGGTATTATTACCTTTTTGTCTGGAGAACCTCGCGCCATTATCAGGGAGAGATAAATGAGAGAAGTATATGCAAATTCGATCTTTCCTGATCCAATGTCTCCTTTCAGGAGTATAACAGAACCAGGAGGAACTCCACCTCCAAAAACCGGATCGAGTGTTGACAGACCAGTGGGCATATAACGATTTATTTCTGTATACATCAACTCTCCAAAAACCGATTATGAGTAGTCTTCCATTATTATACTTATACTCTTTCTTCCCGGTATAGGCAGTCATTCCTCAGCGTTTTTATCTGATGATAACATATCATTCACTCATCAATATTAGATGTGAAAGGGGTAGTCACATCAGTAGGCAATATCATGGCGGGGGCTGGAAAAGAACAGGGTACAGATAGAATAGATAAAACTATAGGTGGACCGAAAAAGAGAAAAACCATTACCATAAAGGTTCCCCGTATTTCTCTTAGCAGAAAAACTCAGGAGAATAAAACCGAATCAAACCTGAAAAATGGACCCGCAACATCAAAAATCTCTTCCACCACTCCGAAAATTAAATCCCTGAAATCCTTAGACAATCAGGAACCACATTCTGGGAAAATAAACCGCATCAAGATCAATCCTTTACACCATAAATCTGAAAACCCAATTGTAGTTACTCAGAAAGAACTTAAAAAGTCTCTAGGCACCGATAAAGAAAGCAGAGATTTACACTACTCAAATAAACTACTCAAAAAATTCTCATTAGCTAGAAAATCTGGAGTTGAGGAGTACAGTTTTGAAAAACATGGTTCGCTTGTAGATTATGATGTTCCATCCGGTTATGAATTAATCAGAGAGTATTGGGCAGATCCTGGTCGTGCTCTGGTATGCATTGCTCTCAACACAAATTCACGGATGAAGGAGTATCTCCTATATGAACCGGCCCTCACTCCGTTCGAGTATGAACTGCTTGAACGGCTTCATGAAGATCTTCGCGATGTCCTGATTCTTACCGATGAAGAGACTGGGATGGATCGGAAGTTTCTCCTCCAATCCAAGGTCATGGAACTCCTCAAATATTATGGAGTCTCCATAGATCCAAAGTCGCTATTCAAATTAGAATATTTCCTGGTCAGGAACTACATTGGTTGGGGCCGAGTCAATGCTCTCATGATAGATCCCTGGATCGAGGATATTTCATGTGATGGGGATAACATTCCAATCTTTCTCTTCCACCGCAAAGAGCAGAATATCAAGACCAATATCCAGTTTGAGACTGAGGCATTAATCTCTCTTGCAATAACGCTCGCCCAGCGATCAGGAAAACACATATCATCGGCAACACCCCTCATAGACGCAACACTCCCTGAAGGATCTCGTCTGCAACTTACATTCGGAACTGAGGTGACTTCACGTGGGACCTCATTTACTATAAGGAAATTCCGTGAACAGCCATTCACACCAATCGACCTGATGGAGCTCAAGACATTTAACGCAGATATGCTTGCCTACTTCTGGATGGCTATCGAGAATAACATGAGTCTTGTCTTTATTGGAGGGACAGCTTCTGGGAAGACAACATCACTCAACGCGGTCTCACTCTTTATTCCACCCCTTGCAAAAGTCATCTCTATTGAAGATACCCGCGAACTTACCCTCTTTCATGAGAACTGGATTGCAAGTATCACCCGTGATTCAGTTGCTGAGGGAGGAACATCAGTTGATATGTTTATGTTGCTCAAAGCTGCAATGCGGCAGCGACCTGAGTATATCCTAGTTGGTGAGGTTCGTGGACATGAAGCACAGACGCTCTTTCAGGCAATGAACACCGGACATACTACATTTTCAACCATGCATGCAGGAAGTGTAGATGCTGCAATTCACCGACTTGAGAACGAACCGCTAAATGTTCCAAGAAACATGCTTCAGGCACTCAATATTCTGAGCATCCAGAAACAAATCCAGATTGGACCTGACCGGGTAAGAAGAAGTGAAGAGATCGTTGAGATAGCAGGAATTGATCCGGCTACCGGCAATATCATGGTCAATACAGTATTTGAGTACGATCCGCTTATAGATTCATTCCACTATACAGGACGATCACAGGTTCTCGGTGATATTTCTACACTTCACGGGTGGAGCAGGGAAGCCCTTACTGAAGAGATGGAGCGTCGGAAATCAGTCCTAAATGCAATTAAGGATCAGGACCTCCGCGATTACATCAGGTTTACCAAGATCATACAGGCATACTACATCGATTCACAACGGGTGCTGGATAATATCAAAGACCTGGACAAGATCGCCTCATGAGAACAGATCTTATAGTCAGACGATGGATCGCACGAAATCCTGATAGCTTCATTCCTGTCAGAAAGGATCTGAATTCTATAAGAGCCGGAGTCACTGTTGAACAATATATACGTCAGGCCCTGTTTATTGGGCTGATGACAGGTCTCATTGCAGGCCTTATAGGTTTTTTCCTGTCATCATTTCTTTTTATCTCTAATTTCGGGCTGAAACCAGAATTATACAATGTTCTGAATCTGGACATTAATACTAGTAATCCTAACGTTACAATCATACTGGCTGTCCAGCTCATTATTGCAGTGGCAGTCTTTTTTATTGGTGGCGTGATCGGGTACAAAGCCGTTCTTGCTTATCCATCACTTGAGAAGATGACAAGGACGACCAAGATCAATATCGGCCTTCATAATGCTGTTGCTTATATGTATGCAATGCGTCGAGGAGGGGCCGAACTTCTTGAAATCCTTAAATCACTATCAGAAATGTCTGCAGTTTACGGAGAGGTGTCATACGAGTTCAGGCAGGTTGTTCGTGATGCAGATTTCTTCGGATATGATGTCGTAAGTGCATTACGACATTTAAGTGAGACAACACCATCCCAAAAGATGCGTGATTTCCTTCAGGATATGCTTTCGACAGTGGAGAGTGGGGGTGATCTCTCTCAGTTTCTTCAGGACCGGGTTCACATACTTCAGGAGGAAGCCAAATTTGAGCAAAAAGAGTTCCTTCAATTCCTGGGCCTGGTTGGAGAGATATATGTTACCGTGTTTATTGCAGGTCCACTCTTTCTCATAACGATAATGGTCGTGATGGGTATGATGGGCTCTTCAGCTGTCTTTGAACTCTCACTAATTGGTTATATCGTTCTTCCGATAGGATCTCTGATCTTTATCCTGATGATTGATACAATCTCGATCAAGGATGAAAATGCCATTAAATATGTCAAGGCAAAATGGCTGAACCAGTATACTGACGTGAGGGTCAGACAGATGACAGGCGAAGAGCGACTCTTTGCGACAATCGCCAGGTTTGACCAGTTTAGATACATCAAAAAATGGCTTGCTCATCCTCTTAATGGATTTATTGAAAAACCTGAGTATTCATTTATTTTTACTATCCCATTGGCACTATTATTCCTGATATGGGTATTCTTACACGTTCCGGCCGGGACACTTGATGATATGATCATGGCTGTGGATGATATGTGCATGATAGCCCTGCTTATTATATTGATTCCGTATGCAGTCTTCTATACTATATGGAATAATAAAATCCGGGGAATAGAGTCACTTATCCCAGATTTTCTCGACAGGATGGCTGGAATCAATGAAGTGGGTCTTACCCTTACCCAGTCAATCACCATCATGGCCAGGGCAAATCTGGGAATCCTTGCATATGAGATTCAGCATATCCAGCGTGATATACTCTGGGGAGCAAACTTCAGTGATGCATTAATTAGGTTTGAACTCAGGGTGAGAACAGCACTCATTGCAAGGACTGTCACGCTTATCACTAAAGCATCTACGATGAGTAGTTCTATCGCTGACCTGCTCAGGATTGCTGCCTCTGATGCACGGATGAGCGAGATCTTAAAGCGTGATCGGCTATCTGAGATGTTTATCTATACCGCTATTGTATACCTCTCATTTTTCGTTTTTATTTTTGTGATTGGAGTCATCACCACCCAATTTCTAACAGTTTTAGCAAATCAGAGTACAGAAGGGCTTTCAATGGCAGGACCACTGGCCAATGTAGGAACCCTCTCACTTACTACTATTGACAGGCTTTTGTATCACACATGTCTGGTGCAGGGATTTTTTTCAGGTCTTATTGCAGGAATGATGGGAGAATCATCGATCAAGGCAGGAGTTAAGCACAGTTGTATTCTGATAATAGCGGCACTTCTCGCATTCAACTTTGCCTTTTAAGCACAGAATACTAAAACAAAGGCCTGATCAAATAATGGTGGAACGCAATACCGTTTCACCAGGTTGCCCTGCTAACCGGATCTTTGAGCGGTACTGATTTTTCGCTTCCCATATAAGTTCCCTGAAATGTACTTTAGGTGTTTCAAGAAGTCGCATGAGGGGAAGAGTCGCACGGTTGTCATTGATCTCATAGAGCACTACAGCTATCCAAACCCGCCTTTGTATCGAACCAGTATGAAGCAGGGGTATCAGGTTGTCAACAATTTCCGGCCCCATAGTTGCTAATTTTACTGCCGCGTCTGCTGCCCTGGCAGGATCCTCAAGTTCTGATGCAAGGATCTGGACCTCCTTTCTTTTTGTATCAGAAAAATCAGGAGTTGATTCTATAACACGAGGAACTGTAGTTTTTGTCTGTATTACAGGAATTTGAGAAGCCGAAGGATTAGGAAGAGGAACAGAAGGCTGATCTATTTGAGAAACCTGCTGAATCAATCTTGTATTCTCAGCATCCAGACGAAGTATATTTTCTGAAAGGGTTGCGTTATCACGATCACGACTTGCCAGTTTCTCTTCAAGAGAGGTTATTTCCCGATATAAAGCATGAACTGAGTCGTCTTTTTCTGCTCTGATTGTCTCTTGAAGCTTTATATACTGATGCCTGACACGATCAATTTCTGCTCGTAAAGCCTCATTATTTATAAATAAATCCTGAATCTGTCGATCACGATTGGTGATATCAGATCGGAGAGCCTCTTCTTGTGATCGTGATGAAGACTGAAGATTTGCGAGTTCCTGATGAATTCCACTGATTTCATCACGATAATAATCCTCCCGGGCCTGCCTTTCAGATAGAAGATGATCCCGTTCATTACCCAGTTTTTTTATCTCATCATGAATATGGTTGATCTCATGTTGGTACCTTTGTTTAGATTCAGATAGTTTTTCCCGCTCAAGTAACATCTCATTGCTATGCTTTTCTCTCTCCTGCCTGAGATTAATTTCCAGTTCTTCTACCCTGATTTTTTCTTTTTCATACTGAGAAATCTTTGAATCAAGTTCAACCTGAATTAATTGATTCGATTCTGTAGTTTCCCGGAGAGTTCTCTCTAATTCATCCCTCTGGTGACTTAATTCAGTAATTTTTTCATGCAGATCCTGGAGAGTTTGAGCATGGGAAGCAACAGTTGACCGTAGTTCTTCATGTTGACTGTTGATCTGATCCTGAAGGTTTTCCTTCGTACGCGAGAAATCAGATGATATGTGTGCAAGTTTCTCCTCATACTCCTGTCTTATCAATGAAAGATTATCAGATAGGATCCTGCTTTCTTCTTCATACCGCTGACGCTTCACACTTTCATCAGAAAGGAGATTCTGTAACCTGGAGATTTCACGCTCTGTATCGGCAGTTACTTTTTTCAGAAGGATTCCAAGATCTGAATAAGCTTTTTGACTTGTTTTTAATTGCTCCTCGAATTCTTTCTCCTGAAGATCCCGTTCCTTCAGTTCACGTGCACGGATCTGTCTTTCAGTGTTGATTAATAGGTGGAGATGATCAATGGTTTCACGTGATTTCTCTTCGAGGGTTTTTTCCCGGTCAGCATACTCATGCAGGCGTTGGTCCATTATCTTGAGGGCTTCTCCGGCATTTCGAAGATCTTCCTCATTATGTTTTATTTGAGTAGTAAACCGGTGGTGATCCAGTTTTAATGTCTCAGAAAGTTCACGAGCCTGGGAAGAAAGGATTTCCTGTTCATGTCGAAAAGCTACTGCCTGATCTTCAAGATTTATCAGCAGAGATGAGATCTTTTCTTCATAAATGGTAATCAGTTTGCTTTTATCGTCAGTGAGAACAGCAATTTCTTTTTCTTTCTCTTCGAGAGTACCTGTAAGTGACTCAATCTTTTCTTCAAACTGAGATACCCGGGTCTGGAAAATATTTCTGACCTCACTGATCTCATTAATCAGCGCGTCCCTTCTCTCCTCCAATTCATGAATTTCTGCGTCATATCTTCGGGCAGAACGTGATTTTTCATCTTGTTCGTGTTTGAGACTCTTTTGTAATTCCTCTATTTTCGTCTCAAATTGTTTGATGATAATATCTGATTCATGCTCGAGTTTGATGATTATCCGGGCCAGTTCTTCGTTTTTGCTCTGAAGCGTAATCAGTTCTTTTAATATAGATTGCGCAAGATCCATCAAAGCCCCCCGGAGAGAGATAAGTCGTACTAAAACACTCGTGTATCAATATTTATAGTATGTGTTTTTCTGCCAGACCAGAAAATTAAGAAAAAAGTGAAATTATAGTTTGAAACGTGACATTGAAACCGAGACCTGTTCGGCGATTCCAGCAACCTGATCCACAATAACTCTGAGCTGGTTAGCAGATGCTGAAGTCTCACCGGTTGCATGGGCTGATTCTACAGCTTCTTTAGCGGTATCTTTAAGCATAGCTGATACTTCGTGCATACTACTGGTAATCTCCTCCACAGCAGCAGCCTGCTCCTCATTCATACTTGCAACCTGCTCAATATTGGTTGAAATGTCCTCCACCGAGGTAACAAGTTGCCCAAAAACCCGCAAGGTGTCTGATAGCATCACATTACCATCTTTGACCGCAGTAGATGTTGCAGATACCGCATCTGTCGCAACCTGTGACTTCTTCTGCAGATTACTTATCATATCGGTTATCTTCTCTGCAGACTGGCGAGACTCAAGTGCTAGTGCTTTCACCTCTGAGGCGACGACTGCAAAACCTCGACCCATCTCTCCTGCACGGGCAGCCTCAATTGCAGCATTAAGAGCTAGTAAATTGGTTTGATTTGCAATATCAGTGATCAATTTGACGATCTCATTGATCTTTTTCATCTCCTGTTGAATCTCACTGATAACCTGATCTACTTCTCCAGCATTTCGAGTGATAACATTCATTCCCTCTTCTGCTTTTTTTGCATAGTCAGATCCTTCCCTGGAAAGGATAGTGGAATCCTGGGCAATCCTGGAAACAGATTCTGCTTTTTGAGATACCTCACCAACAGTAACTGAGAGATCTTCCATCGCCCTGAGAACCTGCCTTACTCCTGCATCACTCTGTTCAGTATTCTGCGATACTGCATCCGAATTTTTCGCTAGTTGCTCTGAATTATTTGCTACTTCCTGTACACTGGCATTTGCCTGCTCTGCATTTGCAGATAATTCCATTACCTGCCGGTTTATCATACCAAATGCATCGTTGATCTGCTCACCAATTGCGTCAAATGAGGTTTTTAATTCCAGCCACTCACCACTTACCTGAAGAGATGGATTAAATCTTGCTGCAAAATCATAGGCGGCGTATTGTCTCGAAACACGAAGTGCTTCATGAAATGGAATATTAACAGAAGTCAGAGTATTATTCAGATGTAAGGCTATCTGCTGATAACATCCCTGATAATTATTGAGATTAATGGAATCCTTTAAATCACCCTTGCCGACCTGTCGTGATATAGTTGAAGAATCCTGTTCTAATAATTTAAGCGAGTCCCGAATTGTTTGTAAAAACTTGCTTAATGTTATACATTGATCATGCGCATGACCTGCCTGTGGATCAGACGTTGGATCATGAAAAACCGATTCAATCTTCCCTTCAGAAAGGTCTGACACTTCTTTAATAATTGAGTGTATCTCCCGATCATAGTATTCAGACAGATGCCGACTTTCATCTGCTTCTCTCATTTTTCCGGCGCAGATCTGTTCAATAGAATCAAGCAGACGATTCACCTGGTCAGCAACCCTAATGAGATCAGGATCCTGATCATCAGAATGAACTCGTGAATTAAATATCCCTGATGAAAAATCTCTGGTGACTGTTTCAAGTGCAGATATGAGGTTCAACCCTATCCCTCCGCAGGAGCATGAGATTACATTGTGCCGGGTTTGGTTTAATGATGTCCGTCAATTAACCGGAAAGAAACCTAGGGGATCAGGGTGAAAGAAAGTCAGAGAAGTTTATCTGCGGACAATATACGCTCATAACCCTGAATATTATTCCAGTTTATAATAGTTTATTAGTACTAATGCCCTCTGAAATCCAAAAATAAAAACACATATACTGATCTCTGTCCACTTTATAGTTGTACCATCAATGAGAGGAGGGTTGGATGAAAATTGAGGTCCTGAAGGATATCAAGAACGCAGAAGAAGACTATAAAAAGATGATTTCGCAGGCACAGGAGAGGCGCAAGTCTCTGATTGCCAGTGCCGAGCTGGAAGCTGATAACCTGATCCACAAGGCTCAGGAAGATGCGGAAGAGTTTAAGAAACAGCAGATTGCTGATGCCCGTAAAGAAGCTGAAATGCGGCATGCCAGAATTATCAGTGACGGAAAGGCAGAAGCAGTAGCTCTCGAAAGCAGGGGACGGCAGAACCTCGCGAAGGCCGTGGATCTGCTTGTTACACGCTTCAAGGAGCAACTTAATGTTTCAGCCTAAACAGATGAGCAAGTTGCTCATCGTCGCATCTAAACAGCAACTAGAACCGATCGTAACCGAACTGTACCGAATGAACATCTTCCATATCGATGACTATGTCGAGAAAGGGGATGATCAGTGGGAAGGGTTTAAGATCGGTATGCCGCTGAAAGGAGCTGACACCATCTCATCAAGTCTTGTGAAGATCAGATCGATTGCCAGTGCATTCGGAATCGGGTCTGAACAACTAGATGATGTGGCCAAAGCTAAAGTCCAGGCACTCAAGCAAAGCATTGAAAAGGATCTTCCAGCCATAGCAGACGAAGTCGAACATCTTCTCTCCCAGCGATCCAAGCTCGAAGCTTCAATCAAGGAGTACGAGCAAAAGATCGAGGCACTCAGGCCATTTACTGGTGCTCCATTCCCAATGGAACTGCTGACAGGGTATGACTCAATCAGTTGTATCGCCGGAACGGTAAAGAGTAAACCTGTTATCAGTGTTTCTCATGAGTTGTGGGAGAATCAGCAGAAGAACGGGATGTTCATCACCGTCGCAGTAAGAAATGAAGATCTTGCTGCAGTGGAGAAAAGCCTTCTTGATCTGCAGCTGCAGAAAGTTGCGATCCCTGCCGAAACCGGATCTGCATCTGCTTTAATCGCTGATTATGAGCAGAAGATTGCCGGAATTCACAAGGAAATCGAACAAATTTCTGCACAAATGGCAACAATCAGGGAAAAGCATCAATACTTCCTAATGTCGTCAGAAGAACTTCTCACTGCTGATATTGAGCAGGCAGAGGCACCACTCAGGTTTGCAACCACCGACCTCGCTTTTGCAGTAGTCGGCTGGGTTCCAACCGAACAGGTGACCAAAGTCTATGAAACCCTGGATCGTGTCTGTGCCGGAAAGGTATACACTACCGAACTCGAGGTCGAGGACTACAATGATGGTCCACCTGTCGAGTATAACAATCCGGACTTTTCACACCCAACAGAACTCTTCATGGATATCTATTCACGTCCGAAGTACACCGAGGTTGACCCGACTCTTTTGATGTCGATAGTTTACCCGATTATGTTCGGTCTGATCCTTGGAGATGTTGGATATGGTCTTATCCTGCTCGCGATGAGCTTTGGACTTCGATCAATGGTGAAAGGAAGCGAAGCAGGCAATCAACTCATGAATGTCCTGCGAAACTGCAGTATCAGCAGCATCATCTTTGGTGTAATTTTCTCTGAGTTCTTTGGGTTCTCCTTACCCTGGGGACCATTGTGGTTCTCACGCCATATTCCAATCGGGGCAACTGCCGAAGGAGCACATCATGCATCTGCAATTCCGCAGCTGCTTGTGGTCTCGATCTGGATTGGTATTCTGCATATTACCCTGGGAAGAATCTGGGGAGCCCTGAATGCTTCAAGGATGGAACACGGACACCACAAATCCCTGAAGATGTATGCAAACATCGGATGGATCCTGGTTATGTGGGGAATCATCGTCCTTATCTGGTCTAAATTCCCGATTATGCTTATGCCAGACTTGACCAAAATGCCTGAACTTGCAGGAGGCCTAAACGTGGCCACCATAGCAGGAGCAGTCATGCTTGTTCTTGGTCTTGCATTAATCGCACGGGAGAATGCACTGGATCTGATGGAAGTTCCGACAATCATCAGTCACGTGCTCTCATATACGCGTCTTATTGCGGTCGGTCTCTCCTCGGTTGCTATCGCACTGGTCACAAACTTTATCTCGATCGGTCTGATTATCAACCCGCAGCTGGCGAACCTGACCCCGGTAGGAGTCGTGCTCATCATCGTGGGGGTTGTCGTTTTCCTCTTCGGTCATGCACTCAATACCGCACTTGGTATCCTGGGTGGCGGACTGCATCCCCTTCGTCTTCACTACGTAGAATTCTTTACCAAGTTCTACCGCGGTGGAGGAAAGAAATACAATCCGTTTGGAATGATAAGAAAACTAACAGAACAGAACTAGATTATTGGAGATTTAAATATGGCAGCAGAAGCAGTAGCAGTAGAAGTTGCAGCAGCAACAGCATCGGCAGCAGGACTCAAGGCAGTAGGTGCAGGTCTCGCAGTAGGCCTTGCAGGTGTAGGTTCAGGTCTTGGTGAGATGGGAATCGGAGCAGCAGCAATGGGAGCAGTCGCAGAGAACAAGGATATGTTCGGTCTGGCCCTCCTCTTTACCGTGCTTCCAGAAACCATCGTCATCTTCGGTCTTGTCGTGGCACTCCTGCTCATGTTCCAGTGAGTGAGGATAGATCATGGGACTGGATGCAGTCATTGCAGAGATCAAAGAGAAAGGACGGGCAGAGTCTGAGGTAATCAACAGGGAAGCTGACGCTAAAAAGGTCGAACTCCTGAATGTTGCCCAGCAGAAGGCAGAGACAGTCAAGGCAGCAGTGCGGGAAGAGACTGGCAAAACAGCCTCTCAAATCATCACCCAGGAAGAAGCTGCAGGCCACCTTGTAGTAAAACGCCAGATCCTCAATGCTCAGAAGGAGTTGATGGACGAGGTATACAAACAGGCACTTGACAAGATAGAAGCCATGCCCGATTCCTTTCACAAAGGTGCAATCTCATCACTTCTGCGTAAAGCTATGACAGAGATTCCAAAAGGAACTGTCAGCTGTTGCGCAAGGGATGAAAAAGCATTGAAAGATGTTCTGAAAGAGTCAGAATTCAGTGCTTTCACCTTTGGAAACGTAGTAGGTATCGATGGTGGTGTCATCGTCGAGAGCACAGACGGTCAACTTCAGGTAGACTTCAGTTACCATACCTTTATGAGCCAGGTATGGGAGTCAGGACTTAAAGACGCGTCAGACATTCTCTTCGCATAAACTCAGGGGGATAAAAAATGGTTCAGAACACGGGCGGTCCGGCACCATACATCTATGTCAGCACCAGGCTGCGTGTACGGAAAGCCAAACTGCTCGCCCCTGAGGAATACCAGCGTATGCTCAATATGAGCCTTCCTGAGATCATCCGCCTGATCGGGGAGACTGAGTACCAGAAAGAAGTGGACGAACTGGGAACATCCTTCGAAGGAATCGATCTCATTGAGGTCGCTCTCTCATGGAACCTGGCCAAAGAGTACCAGCGGGTCATTGACCTCGCTCCCGGTGCTCTAAAGGAGTTCACCATGGCCTACCTCCGTCGCTGGGACATATACAATGTCCTGACCATCCTCCGTGGCAAGATGCAGGGGATGAAGGAAGGTAAGATCAAAGAGGTGCTCATCCCGGCCGGTAGTCTTGACAAGGTTATTCTTGATCGAGTTCTTGGCGAAGAATCATGCGAACGGGTTGCTGACGCCCTGAAAGGGTGGAAGATGTACCCGACTCTTGCTGCAGGAATCCAGGAAGGATGTGCAGCCGGATCATTTGCCAAGCTCGAGAATGAGCTCTACAAGCAGTTATACGCTGATCTTCTCACCATCGCACGTCGCGGAGTGAAAGGAGGAAGTCAGTTCCTTAAGTTTGTCCAGTTGGAGATTGATGTCAAGAACATCAAGACTCTCTTCAGGATGAGAGGTGACGGAAAATATGAGGATGCACGAGAATTCTTTATTTCCGGGTCTACTTTTACTCCAGAAGAACTTCAGCAGATGAACCAGATGGGCAGCAGAAACGAGGTTATTGATGCCATTGTAGGCAGGATAAAATCAGTTTCTGTACTCACTGCCCTGGAGGAGTTGAGAAGCGAAAAGTCAGAGCAGGAGGTCGACGCAGAACTGACCAAAACCCAGCTCGACCATATGGAGCAGCTCTCCAAGATCAATCCGTTCTCCATTCATCCGATTCTGGTGTACCTTGAGAAGAAGAAGTATGAAGTCTTCAATCTGCGGGCAATAGCCCGTGGTAAGGAGTCCAGACTTGCAGGTGATACAATCGCGAAATACCTGGTGATCTGAAATGGAGATCGCGGTTATCGGTAATAGTGAGTTCATCCTCGGGTTCAGGCTTGCAGGGATCACCAAGACCTATGCTGCCGAGTCTGATGAGAAGGTTGTTGAGCAGGTTCACAAGGTATTAGATGATAGTACCGTGGGAATCCTTGTTCTTAACAGCGGCGATATGGCAAAAATACCACCGAGGCTCCGGACAACCCTGGAAAATTCAGTTCACCCAACGGTTATTACCCTGGGCGAACAGGAAGGGGGGCTGTCAATGCGGGAGAGAATTAAACGATCAGTGGGTGTAGATCTGTGGAAGTAAAACGCAACAAGGGTGTTTTAAAGAGGATTGCAGGACCTGTGGTCACTGCAATCAATCTCGACGCCCACATGTATGATGTGGTGAAGGTCGGGAACGAGCAGCTGATGGGGGAGGTCATCAAGATCAAGGGTGATAATGTCATCATTCAGGTCTACGAGGATACTTCAGGCATCAGACCCGGAGAGCCGGTTGAGAATACAAACCTGCCACTCTCTGTTGAACTCGGACCCGGTCTTCTTACCAGCATTTATGATGGTATCCAGCGTCCTCTCGAATTCCTCTTCGAGAAGATGGGCAGTTTCATTGAACGTGGTGTCAATGCACCAGGACTTTCCCATGATAAGAAGTGGGAGTTCAAGCCGGTTGTCAAGGCCGGCGATGCTGTGAAAGCCGGAACCATCATCGGAACTGTTCAGGAGACCAACATCGTTCACAAGGTCATGGTTCCTCCACGCTCCGAAGGTGGAAAGATCAAGGATATCAAGAGCGGTTCATTTACCATCGATGAGGTAGTCTGTGTCCTTGAAAATGGTGAAGAGATCACGATGCTTCAGAAGTGGCCGGTCCGGGTACCCCGTCCGGTTACTGAGAAGCTGAATCCTGACATTCCACTGATCACTGGTCTGCGTATTCTCGATGGTCTCTTCCCTGTTGCAAAGGGTGGAACTGCCGCAATTCCAGGTCCTTTCGGATCTGGTAAGACAGTTACCCAGCAGTCACTGGCCAAATGGTCTGACGCTGAGATCGTGGTATACATCGGTTGCGGAGAACGTGGCAACGAGATGACTGAGGTTCTTACTGAGTTCCCTGAACTCGAAGACCCGAAGACCGGCCGGCCGCTCATGGAGAGAACAGTGCTTATCGCAAACACCTCTAACATGCCAGTGGCAGCCCGTGAAGCATCCGTTTACACCGGAATCACCATTGCAGAATATTTCCGTGACATGGGATACGATGTCTCCCTGATGGCAGATTCAACCTCCCGGTGGGCAGAAGCAATGCGTGAAATTTCCTCACGTCTTGAAGAGATGCCTGGTGAGGAAGGATATCCAGCATACCTTGCAGCACGTCTTTCAGAGTTCTATGAGCGTGCAGGACGTGTCAACACTCTGAACAAGGACATGGGATCTATCACCGTTATCGGTGCAGTTTCCCCGCCTGGTGGAGACTTTTCAGAGCCTGTTACCCAGAACACTCTGCGTATCGTGAAGTGTTTCTGGGCACTGGATGCCAAGCTCTCTCAGCGCCGTCACTTCCCGGCTATCAATTGGCTGCAGTCATACTCTCTTTACCTGGACACCCTTGGCCCGTACTACGATGAGAAGGTCTCACCAGAGTGGAACCCACTTCGTACCTGGGCAATGGAAGTTCTCCAGAAGGAAGCAGAACTGCAGGAGATTGTTCAGCTCGTCGGATCTGATGCACTGCCTGATGAACAGCAGGTTACCATCGAAGTCGCACGTATGCTTCGAGAGATATTCCTCCAGCAGAATGCATACGACCCAGTTGATACCTACTGTGACATGACCAAACAGTTTGATATGCTGAAGGCAATCCGCTTCTACTCAGACCAGGCAAACACTGCCCTTAAAGCAGGTGTTGTAATCACTCAGATTACTGGCCTGAAGGCAAAGTCGGACCTTCCACAGATCAAGTACATCAAGGAATACAAGCCTGAGATCGAGAAGATCGTCAAAGGTATGGAAGCAGAATTCACCAAACTCAGGGAGGCAGCCTGATGAAGGAATACCGAACGATCTCCCAGATTGCTGGTCCACTGGTCTTTGTTGAGAAGACAGAACCAATCGGATACCAGGAACTGGTCAACATCGTTCTCTCTGATGGAACTGAGAAGCGTGGTCAGGTTCTTGATACCTCTGACGATATTGTCGTTGTTCAGGTCTTCGAGTCCACCACTGGTATCGGAAAGGACAGTGGTGTCAGGTTCACCGGCGAGACGATCAAGATGCCGGTGGGCAAGGATATGCTCGGACGTATCCTCTCCGGTGCAGGTAAACCAAAAGACGGCGGTCCTGAGATCGTTCCAGAAAAGCGGCTCGAGATCACTGGTGCTGCTATCAACCCATGGGCACGTGCATCACCACGTCAGTTTATCCAGACCGGTATCTCAACAATCGACCTGACAAACACACTCGTTCGTGGTCAGAAACTTCCGATCTTCTCTGGAGCAGGTCTGCCACACAACGAGATTGCACTCCAGATCGCCCGTCAGGCAAAGGTGCCAGGCTCAGACGAAGAGTTCGCAGTCGTGTTCGCTGCAATGGGTATCACCAAGGAAGAAGAGAACCAGTTCATGGCTGAGTTCGAGCGGACTGGTGCTCTAGAGCACGCCGTAGTTTTCCTGAACCTTGCAGATGATCCGGCTGTCGAGCGTATTATCACACCACGTCTCGCACTGACCACAGCAGAGTACCTCGCATTCGAGCTTGGATACCATGTGCTGGTTATCTTGACCGATATGACCAACTACTGTGAAGCACTGCGTCAGATCGGTGCAGCACGTGAAGAAGTGCCAGGCCGTCGTGGATATCCGGGATACATGTACACCGATCTTGCATCCCTGTACGAGCGTGCCGGTATCATCAAGGGCAAGAAAGGATCTGTGACCCAGCTCTCGATCCTGACCATGCCAGGTGATGATATCACCCACCCGATCCCTGATCTCTCCGGGTACATCACCGAAGGGCAGATCGTGGTTAACCGTGATCTTCACCGTAAGGGTATCTACCCACCGATCAATGTACTTCCGTCCCTTTCCCGTCTGATGAACCTCGGTATCGGAAAAGGATTCACCCGTGAAGACCACAAGAAGGTTTCAGACCAACTGTATGCAGGATATGCAGAAGGTATGGACCTTCGTGGTCTCGTGGCAATCGTCGGAAAGGATGCACTCTCAGAGCGTGACCGTGGGTTCCTTGACTTTGCTGATGAATTCGAGAAGCGATTCGTCAGACAGGGCAAGGATGAAGACCGGACGATCGAGGATTCCCTTGACCTCGGCTGGGACCTCCTCAAAGATATGGCAGAAGAACAGCTCGGCCGTATCGACCGTGAGACAATCCAGAAGTATCATCCCAAGTACCGTAAAAAGGCGGAGTGAGCCTCCATGGCAGACATCAAGCCGACCCGATCTGAGTTCATTGACACCAAGCGGAAGATCAAACTCTCCCAGAATGGGTACAAGATCCTCAAGATGAAGCGTGATGGGCTGATCATGGAGTTCTTTAAAATTCTGGAACAGGCACGGGATACTCGTGGTGCACTGATGACTAACTATCAGCGTGCCCAGGAGATGATGGCAATCGCAAACACCATTGAGGGTTCAATCGGTGTGAAGGCTGCCGCATTTTCTGTCCGTGAAAATCCTGAGATCACTCTGAAAAGCAAGAACATCATGGGTGTCGTGGTTCCGGAGATCGAATCCTCCCAGGTCCGCAAGGGTATTGCGGACCGTGGGTATGGTGTGATCGGGACCACTCCGGTCATCGATGATACAGCAAAAGCCTTTGAGGAGCTTGTTGAAGCGATCATTAAGAGCGCTGAGATAGAGACGACGATGAAAAGGCTCCTCAATGAGATCGAGAGTACCAAACGCCGGGTTAATGCTCTGGAATTTAAGGTTATTCCAAATCTCATTTCAACGAGGGATTTCATCAAGATGCGTCTTGACGAGATGGAGAGAGAAGAACTCTTCAGGCTCAAAAAGATCAAAGCCAGAACCCAGGCTTAACCAATTAGTGAAAATGCCCATATTTCATGGGCTCTGAGTATGATGGAAAGCCCATTATACTTTTTTTTAGGAACGTGGAAGTTTCCATATAGTTTTCATGATTAGTATCAGAGTATCCTGATTTTGTACAGTGATACTGAACCATCGCACTCTGAATTGAATAAAGATCATTATTCATCAAATAAAAGAATCACTCATCAATTGGAGAAATTATTCTCATATATCGTAGATGAGTATTTACAACTCTCAAATACCTCTCACAAAAGATGAATTCAATTTTCCTGGGTCACACCAAGTTTTCGGTCATCAGGTGTATTTCTCATTGAGGACAACTCCTCTTCAAGTGCCTCCCTGATTACATCTCTATACGCAGGCAGTTTATCAGGATCAATAAAAATCCGGAACGGAGCCCTGATACTCCACGGTTGGTCAACTCCTTTGCGGACCCCTACATAATGATTATTCAAAAATAACCTGATCTCTGTCTTCCCATCTTTGATCAGGACAACCTGCCTGATATCAAGAAATGGAGCAAATAGTTTTCCAAGGATAGCTCCCCGGACAAGAAGTTCGTACAGAGGCTTTCCAAATGTAATAGATTCCAAAATCCTTCGGTGTATAGATACCCGGTATCTGAAGTATATCCTTCCCCAGATTTCTCCTCTGACTGATGATGATACATCAAACCTCCGCTTCCGGATTACTTTTCCGATAATTGACTGACGATCAATCGAATACGAATCAGGACTTCGGTTATTATCACCAGCAGTCTGAACCTGTTCTCCCTGGATTTCAATCACCCGGTGGATAATATACCTATGACCCCCTGGTTCAGGATAGACGATCACGTCTCCATGTTTTATTTGAGAAAATCGGTCAAATATTACCTTATCACCATCGATGAATGTTGGGTACATACTCATCCCTGAATATACGATCTCATCTCCATTGATCTCTGGCAGATTATCCAGATAATATCCCACATTTAACTGGGTGATTTGAGGGGGATTGTGGTTCATCGTTTCTCACTTTATGTACTATATGAACGAAGACGCGAATAGGACAGGATGAGATTTCTCACATGGTATCCGGCTGAATATTGCCAGCAGAAATAAGTACACTACTCTCTTTCCGTTTTTAATGGATTTTGATTATTAATACATTAATTATTATTTCCCTCGGTATTGAGTTATAACTATTATAAAAATATCTTCTACTCAATTATATCCCGGAACCTGCCGGTTTGTATATTACTGAGGAGATTGACCGGGATATCCTGACCAGAGGAGATACATTATCAAAACTAAGAGTTCTCATCTCGTTCTGAAGTTCCTTATCCGTGAGGCAGAACTGGATTCCAGGTTGCCTGAATGAATTTGTCATTCAGACTGCTGTCTGTGATTGAGGAAATGGTTTTATAGTATCCTCATAAGCCTGGTTGAGAATGCAGATCGCTTTCAGTTGATATGCGAGGGTCGGATTCCAGAAAAATCCCTCTTCTCCGGCTCCGATTTTCCTTATGGTTGTATGCATTGAGACGCAATGTCCCTCGGATCCCTCCAGAATGAAAAGGTAATTTTCATCACCGGGATCTGACCAGGGGGGATGAAACCACCGGGATGATGTTGGTTTTCCTCCTCCAATGGATACTGCTAACAGAACCGCCTGCCCATCGCGGACCTGGGTTGCAACCTGAAGATGAAGGCAATTCTCACAAAGAAGAATGGTATTACTACAAACCATCAATATTTTTCTCCAAATGGAGGTGTTTAGTATTATCTGTAGGCATATCAGGAATTCCTATCTCAATCAATTTGTTTCTGATTAAATGCTGTTATCCCATACATACAGGCCGACATAGACATTATTCACATGACACCGGGAAAAGATCAATTAAGATCCTTGAACAGATACTCACGGATCTGGTTTATTAGGTCTGTTTTTTTCAGATGTCTTCGGTGGTGTCTTAAGGGAGGGAGATCTGGGAATATGGGATTAGGAAAGTAACCGGTTATCTCACCGTGAACATTACAAGAGGCTACGAGAACCTTCCTGCGTCACTACTGCCATCAACACAATAATTCGCAGTTCCACCCGGATTACAATCAAAAGATACACGGTACCAGTAACTCCATTACCACACATCGCATTCTGTCCAGACATAGTATCCCCAACAAAACATGTTCTTGACAGGAATGTAGGTCTGAATAAAATGATATACGTGTCTTTTTCTTCCAGATGGTAACAAATGAGGGTGTCCAGTGAGATCTTCACACTGGACAACCTCAACGCCAATCTCTGTATCAATTCGATAATTAGTAAATCCGTCTCTCCATATATTTTGAAAGGATTCGAACATGACTGTTGATAGCCTCAAGCGTGTGAACACAAATTGACTCGGTGCATATCACAGGTATGTTTCTTCTGGTCGTCGCATTCCTGCATAGTACCCTCACCGATTATCACCCTAGTGTCCGGTATCTCACCGTGATCCGTAAGAGAGTCGTTTCGCAACTCTCAAAACCTGAATAGGAAAGATTCTCATTTGAGATAGGAAATCACCACCCGGGGGCTGTCCGCCCTCTCGATTATCCTTCTCGCTGGGAGCATCTTTTTCTATCGAAACGAGTCTTGAATGGATTCTTCCCGCTGGGAGCATCTTTTTCTATCGAAACGAGTCTTGAATGGATTCTTCCCGGATATAAGATCTTATCATTATAAACGGCACCGTCTCTGTCCAGGTCGAATTATCGTTCAGGAAAACAAGCGGGGAAGGTATTGGTACAGGCATTAACACGAGAGAGACGACTCCTTACCATAATGAAAAATAATTGAGATGAGTAACAGATGGGAAAGAAACAGTATATTATACCAAAAATTATCGATCTCTCCATCGAGACCATAACCGGGGTCGGGGCGAGATATTGTACGTACGGGGGAAATATTGGTACCTCTACTTGTCATCAGGGTCAGGGTGCAACAGGCACATGTATTGGTGGGAATGGTGCTTCTGCAGGCTGTTCCTCTGGAAATCTTCCCTATCAGTCAGGAGTATTATGTTGGAGTGGAAGTGCAGCGGGAACAATCTGTGAAGCTGGGAATTCTGCCAGTGGGACATTTGGTAAGTGTTTCAGTGGAAGTTCTGCTACTGGGTACTGTCTCGGCGGGTCGGCTGCTCTTTCACCAAGCGTCCTTTGCACTTCTGGTAACAGTCAGGTTTCCCTCGATAGTTCATAGTCTCTCATGGTTCACTCCCCCATTTTAGACTACAGCATACCACCCTTCCTTTTTTACAGCAATAATTTCCACGAAAAACTTCTTTGAAATGGTACAGAGAACCATTCGCATATTGTGCCTTCATGTATTTCTTCTTCAATGGTTGCAATTTATGGGATTCTACGTATTGCAGTAAAATTTCCTTGTTTATGCATCCTATCGGACTACCAGAGTAGTCTCAATATGGAGATATCAAGCCTAAAATTGACCCTCTGTGTGGCGGGAATATATACCTGGATAAAGTGATATATGTGTCCTTTTCTTTCAGATGGTAACGAATGAGGATGTCCAGTGAGATTCTTAACACTGGACAACCTCAACACGAATCCCTGTATCAATTCGGTAATTATAAAATCCGTCTCTCCTTATATTTGTAAAGGATTAGAACATGACTGTTGATACCATCAAGCGTGTGTACACAAATTGACTCGGTGCATATCACAGGTATGTTTCTTCTGGCCGTCGCATTCCTGTATAGTACACACAAGATTACCACCCCACCAGTACCCGGTATCCCACCGTGATCCTTAAGTTAGTCGTTTCGTAACTCTCACTGAACAGGAAAGATACTCATGCGAGATGGAAAACAAGCGGAAAAGGTAGCGGTACAGACGCAAAGACAGGAGAGACGACTTCTTGCATATTGAAAAAATGTTGAGATGAGTAACAGATGGGAAAGAAACAGTATATTGCACCAAAAATTATCGATCTCTCGATTGAGACATTAACCGGGGTCGGGGCGGGAAGTTGCAATACAGGGGGAGGAGTTACCTCTTCTTGTACTACTCATGGGACTAGTGCAAACACTGCATGTGATCTCGGGTATGGTGCTTCAGCAAGTTGTGCAGGTGGAGAGTTACCCTTTCAAACGGGAGAATATTGTGGTCTTGGGAATTCAGCGGGACAATGTAGGAGTGGGAATAATGCCACTCGTGCAGATGGAGAGTGTCATAGTGGAAATACTGCTACTGGGGTGTGTGATCCCGTTGGAGGTACTCCGAACCCTTCGAATTTTTGCCTTAGTGGACCAACTAATGCGAATTGCTACTCAGGAGGCGCTCAGGCTCCACACGGGAGTTCATAATCACTCATGGTTCCACCCCGTTTCCGACAATAGTATACTTACCCCCCTTTTTTCTGAACAATCCTGCATCGATTCAACATTTGTTCAGGACACCCCTTTTTGTGACATTCATTGACAAGGCAAGAACGAAATCAGATTCACCGGTTTATTCATGCATCAACTCTCTCCTACCGGGTGCCACAGGGCCAGAGTACGACGGATATTGTTCATGAATTACTGAGACAGGGCACACAACTACCGACTCATGTTTATTACTTGTATACCAATGGCATATGAGCAGCAGCTTTTATCAAGCGTTTCCATTTTACAATATGAATAATTATATTTATCACTTTGATTCTGAAGAGATTACAAAGATTTTAGCGAAAAATTTGTGCTATGCGGATGCAGACTCATCACGAGAAACCCAGTCTGAAAACCATCACTTCAGAGACTCGTAATACAAAATAGATACAGGTATCCCTGTTATCTGAATAGTTTCTGTTCAATAACTTCCCAGAACCTGCCGGTCAACGTAGCATTGAGGAGATAGACCGGGATCTTCCTGACCAAGGTACATGCATTCGCAAAACTAAGAGTTCTCATCTCGTTCTGAAGTTCTTTATCCATAAGGTGGAACTGGTTCCAGGTTGCCTGACTGAACGAATTGGTCATACAGACTGCTGCTTGGGATTGAGGAAATGATTCTATGGTATCCTCATCAGCCTGTTTGAGAATGCAGATCGCTTTCAGTGGATATGCAAGGGTCGGATTCCAGAAAAGTCCCTCTTGTCCGGCTGCAATTTTACTTGCGGTTGGAAGCACCGAGACGAGATATCCTCCGGAGCCATCAGGAATGACCAGACAATTCTCATCGCCGGGTGCTGACCAGGGTGAAGGAACCCGCCGGGCTGATGTGGATTTTCCTCCTCCGCTGGATGCGGCTAACAGAACCGCCTGTCCATCGCGGACCAGGGTTGCAGCATGAAGAAGAAGGCAATGCTCACACAGAAGTATGGCACTAATACCAACCATCAGTAATTTTACCCCTGATGAAAAATGTTCGGGGCAATCTGCGGCCGAATCCGGAATTCCGATATCTATCAATTTTTGTTTCTGGTTGAGAGCTATCTTCCCATATACACTGCCAAAAACCTTCCAGTCTTCAGAACGGACGGGATCTTCAGGTAAAAGCGGAGCAACTGATATCAGTCCTGAGTTGAGAATCTCTCCCGGAGAGAGGGTGAGGAGAGGAACAATGGTTTCCAGCCACCAGAACCGGTCAGGATCGGCAGTGATCGTCCAGTGGTGTTCCTGTGGCAATGAAAGGGTATACATGAAAAATGATCTTTTGTCCAAACATTCAGTGTACTTGTCCTTCAGCCAGCCGAGTCATCGGAAATATACCGGCCTTTAGTGCATCTTCACAGAATTTATGGCCGGCAAGGAGATCTTTTTCCACATAGTAATTATTTGCAACACACTGACCGATACAGACATTCTTCACCAGACACCGGGAACAGACCCCTTTCAGATCCTTTGGAAGATGTTCACGGATCTCGTTTAATGCGTCTGCTTTCTCCCAGATACCTTTGATCTGATCCCTGGATGCATGACCGAAACAGAGTTCAGAAACACTAGTTCCGATACCACAGAGGGCATAGGTTCCATCTGAAAGGACTCCGAGTATGGAGAAGATACCGCATCGTCCACAGTTCCCCTGCGGTCCATACAGCGATGAGAGCGATCTGAATGCAAAGGGAAGATTCGTCATCAACGGGATCTTCAGTTCTTTTTGTAGCTCGTTCTGCACCCACCGGGAGAGTTCAATCTGTTCCTGCACTGTGACCGTTGCTCCTTCAGCTTCCATCGCTTCGCCTCGTGCAGTCGGGGTGACAAAATTGTATTTAACAGAGCCAGCTCCCATCTGCTGCGCATATTTTGCCAGATCTGCCATTTCACCTTTGTTTCTTCCGGCAACAGCCATGATCACCTGAGGATGGATACCGGTTTCTACGAGGGTTTTCACTCCCTGGCTTGCCCGGTCAAAGGATCCCCTAACTCCCCGCATCCATTCATGAGATTCACGGTTTCCGTCGATACTAATGGAAATAAATGAACCGGGACAGGATTTTATCAGGTCTGCAATATGCGGAGTTACCGCAACTCCGTTTGACTCGATGGTAAGATTGAGATGCTGATCCCTGATGAACCGGAGCATAGGGATGATGTCAGGGTGGATGAGAGGTTCTCCTCCGGTGAGTTTCACTCCCGAGAGGCCGATTTCTTTTGCTTCAGTAACGATCTTTTTGAAGAGATCGAATGGGAGAGCTTTCTGAGACCGGTCAGAGTGTTCAAAGGTCGGTGCGATCCAGCAGTGACGGCAGGCCATGTTGCAGTCACCGGTGAGATAAAAGTACAACGTCCCAAGAGGAGGAACGGTTTTTGGTATTGTCTCTTCAGTCATAGGAATCGGGTATCATCAGTATTCAAAATCTGAAATATTTCATAACGCTGATAAATTATTATTTATTCAATAATTTTGCAATTTTTATGGGATGGAGGTTGTTTTGAAGAGAAATCACGGAATACTGACGATTCGTCCTCCCTCTGCAAGGAACTTCTT
The DNA here is from genome assembly GCF_003173355.1 of Methanospirillum lacunae. Lineage (NCBI taxonomy): Archaea > Methanobacteriati > Methanobacteriota > Methanomicrobia > Methanomicrobiales > Methanospirillaceae > Methanospirillum > Methanospirillum lacunae. The sequence continues at coordinate 80,706 of NZ_QGMY01000003.1, forward strand.
TAGACATCCACCTGGACTCGGGACATAAACATCACCGGTTCGTGAATACCCGTCTGCAGGACAATTTCCGGTGCAGGTCATCCGGTACCCACAATCTGCGCAATCCGGAAATGTCGAGAGAGGGATGGTATACCGTTGCCGGAGCCGGTTGAATTCGGGATGGTTCTGCCATACATCAAGGAGTTTATGCTGATTGATCTTCCCGAGTTCAATGTGGGAAAGCATCCCGCAGGGAACATAGGTCCCGTCCGGCCGAACTGCCATCTTACTCCACATACATCCGCATCCGGTCAGAAAACCACGTCCGGGGATGGTTCGACCCTCAATCCGTGCCTGTTCCATCTCCTGGAAATTTTTCCCTTGTGCAAGTGGACCGGCAGATGCAGTAATCCGGTTGTTGTACCGTTTCGCAAGTTTGAGGATCTTTTCCATCGCAATGCAGGTCTCTGCCGGGGTAAGGCTCACTTCTTCCTCGTTTTCCCGGGCCAGTCCCTGATAACTGGCACTATTGGTAGAAATGGATCCCATTCCCATCTCATCCAGGAGCAGATGAGCAATGTTTTCAAGATCATTCAGGTTATACCGGTGAATGGTAACCCGTGATGTAACCCACACTCCGGCATCCTGCAGGGTTTTAATTCCCCGGATTGCCCCATCAAATGCCCCGGTACCCCGAAGACGATCATGTACGGCTGTACAGGATCCATCAACCGATATCTGGACATAGTTACATCGTCCTGTCGATGCGATGAACGTTGCAATATCCGGGGTGATCAGACCACCATTGGAGAGGACGGCAAACCGCATCTTGTTTGCGACAATCCCTTCGATCATCTCCCTGAGATCTTCCTTGATGAACGGTTCTCCTCCGCCGATGGTGATATCCATAATCCCGGCATTCCCGCATTCTTCAAAGAAGGGTCGCCACCCGGATGCAGGGATTTCTCCCCCGGTATCTGCAGGGCTTGTCCGGTGAAAGCAGTACTTGCATTTCAGGTTGCACCGGGAGGTGATATCGATGTCAATGGACTTGGGAGTTTTCATCACCCTGCGGTTTTCGGTCATAATCTTCCGTCATCTAACCTGAGCGTATCCGAGTCGTACAATCTGATCCAGGAAATTTTTGATGTCTTCAGTCAGATCGTCAGGCAGGTTTTCGTATTCATCCTGAATCTGTGCAATGATTCCGTTCAGATCTTTGCCTTCATTCAGAGATTTCCAAATGGTAACCCCGGTAGGAGTCAGGCCAACGGCTTTTCCGGTATCAGGATTGAACAGGAGTGCCCAGTCATCAAACTCTTCGCGGAGTGAGATCTGAGATCCTGGTGTTGGGATTGAAATCTGGTTAGTCATGATGAAAAATTTTCGTGTTGTGCATTGCCTGAACGGCATAAAAGAAGGTCTGCATTACCAGAATCACATTTAGGTTTGTCTTGCCCTACTCCGACGTAACATGTTGAGGGTGAACCCCCAAAACCACAGAAACTCCGGTTGGCAGATCCACCAAGATTACAAGTTCCCTGTAGATTTGAATTCCCAGGAGTACACATGGTGGCGGTATGGTTGGGAATATAACCATCAGCGCATGCACCAGTTGCAGCACCACCAAAATTAGTACAACTGGTTTGTGCTCCACTTCTGGTACTACACCCGGAACTACTAAAATGGAATCCATCTTGGCATAGTGTCGCCCCGATCCCGGTGACCCCTTCTATACTCAGATCGATTACAAGTGGCTTTTCATGTAATTTCTTCACCATGTTAAACCCTGATAATTAACCTCTATTAAGGACTGTTTTCAAAATCAGTCAGAACAGATATACTCTACGTAATAATTATTTAGGCACGTAGGAATAATGATATCGATTTGATTTTCGATACCATGGTAATGAGGATCGCGTATGATTACGTATGGAGATCTGATTTACAGATCTCTCCCATACGAAATAATATTTCAGGTTGCACCGTGAGGTGATATCGATATCAATGGACTTCAGGGTTTTCATGACCTAGCGGTTTTCGGTTGTAATCCTCCATCATCCGGCTTAAGCGTACTCGAGTCGTACAATCTGATCAAAGAAGTTTTTGATATCTTCAGTCAGATCCTCAGGAATGTTCTCGTATTCATCCTGAATCGCTGCAATGATTCCCTTCAGATCTTTGCCTTCATTCAGAGATTTCCAGATGGTAACCTCTGTCGGGGTCAGGGTTGAACAGGAGTGTCCAGTCATCAAACTCTTCGCGGAGTGAGATCTGAGAACCTGGTGTTGGGATCGAAATCTGTTAGTCATGATGAAAAATGTCCGGGTTGTGCATTGCCTAAATTGCATACAAAGATTCTGCAGCACCAGCATTACAAGAACTGGTGGTTCGTCCTCCTCCGGTGTAGCATATTGAGGGTCCACCCCCACTACTGCAGATACTTTGGCTCGCAGATCCCCCCGTTTGACATTATCCCTGTAGATTTGAATGCCCAGAAACACACATGGCGGCGTTATGGTTGGGAGCAAAACCATTAGTGTATGCACCAGTTACCATACCACCATCATTACAACTGCTTTGTGCACCCCTTCCGATATTACACGCGGAACTATTAACCTTTGGTCCAGATTGACATTCTGTCGCCCCGATCCCGGTGACGCCTTCTATACTCAGATCTATTACAAGTGGCTTTCCATATGATTTCTTTACAATATTAAACTCCGGTTATCCCCATATGATGGGATAACGGTTTAAAATCAGTCAGAACTGATAGACTCAAGTTATTGTTATTCGAATAAGTAAGAATAATGATATCAAATTAATTTTTCAAATATGGTAATTACGATCATTACGTATGATTACGAATGGGGTTTTGATTTGCAGATCTCCCATCTTTGTAAATCATTATGGATTATCTGATTCAACCTCCATGTACCAAAAATCATGCCCGATTTGTCAAGTGAAAGCAGTTCTTGCATTTCAGGTTGCACCGGGAGGTGATATCGATATCAATGGACTTTGGGGTTTTCATGACGTGGTTCTCGGTTATGATCTTGTATGATCCAGCCTGGGCGTATCCGAGCCATACAACCTGATCACAGAAATTTTTGATATCTTCAGTCAGATCAGCAGGGAGGCTCTCGTATTCATCCTGAATCAGTGCAATGATTCCATTCAGATCTTTGCCTTCATTCAGATATTTCCAGATGGTAACTCCGGTAGGAGTCAGGCCAACGGCCTTTCCGGTATCAGGGTTGAACAGGAGTGCCCAGTCATCATACTCTTCGCGGAGTGAGATATGAGATTCTGGTGTTGGGATTGAAATCTGGTTAGTCATCATGAAAAATGTTGGAGTTGTCCATTGCCAGAACGGCATAAAAGAGAATCTGCATTACCATCAGAATTACACATAGGTTTGTCTTGCCCTACTCCGGTATTACATATTGAGGGTGAACCCCCAAAATTGCACAAACTCCGGTTCGCAGATGCCCCACGACTACAAGCTCCCTGTAGATTTAAATCCCCAAACCAACACATGGTGGTTGTATTGTTGGGAGTATCACCATCAGCGCATGTACCAGTTACAGCACTACCAAAATTCGTACAACTGGTTTGTGCTCCACTTCCGGTACTACACACGGAACTACTAACATGTAATCCATGATTACATTCTGTCGCCCCGATCCCGGTAGCGCCTTCTATACTCAGATCTATTACAAGTGGCTTTCCATACGTTTTTTTTACCATATTAAACTCCGATTATTACCGGATAATGAGATGAACGGTTTCAAAATCAACCAGAATTGATATACTTTAAGTTATGACTATTCGAGCACGTAGGAATAATGATATCGATTTGATTTTCGATTTTGATATGGTAATTACGATCATCGCGTCTGATTACTAATGGATTCCGATTTGAATAGTATCGGATCTGAATTTTGTAGTGTACCCCTTCTTCACTAATCAGGCTTTAGAAGGATGGGAAAGGGTAACCCATCTTGTCTATTCAACTAACGTGTGGCTGGTTTTCACGACGAACAGGAGGTATCGCAATGTACGAGATATGTTCAATTTCGCTTACACTCGAGGACATCTCGGATAAAGAATAAAAAATTCTTTGTCAAGCGACTACTTCCACGAATCTCAAAAGCAGTGAAAATAGCATGTTCCATCCCTGGAAGATGGGGAGGGATTAATCTCTCCTTGCTATTTGACGATCTGATGCTGCGAAACTGTGGGCACGGTTATTATTAACGTTGTTAATAGATATGGATCTTTTTATTATGAAAGATAACTATATAACACTGATCTCTATTGCCACCTGAAATAAGACCTTTAGTTGTATTGACGGCCTGAATAGTTACAAAAACAATTTACGTACCAAGGGTCGGAATGTTTGACAGAAATCAATCTCATTCTCTCTGGACAGGAAAGGGAGTTAAAGAAAAGCAGATAGAAAAAAGAAGGTACCGCTTGGACCCTCATCGAATCAATCGTATTGATCTGATTCACAACGCCTTTGTCAGCTTGATGATATGAAGGGCTGTTGAGTACTACCATTATTGTTACAGAACCCGGCACCAGAACCATTATTACATGTGCCATTAGTCTGAGAATATTTTACAGAGGAACCTGATCCACAGTAAAGGGATGGAGAATTTCCTGAAAAACATTCACTAAAAGCCCCTGATGCATTAGCACCATTAACCCAACATGCTCCTGCTGCATCTGATCCAGTAGCATTACACACAACTGCATTGTAATTAGGACTCGTTCCGTCATTACATGATGATGATGCCCATCCTCCGACATGGCAAGTATTCACATACCCACCACCATCGCCGCAGTCTGAATCGCTAAAACTGGGTCCTGTATCGCATAAAGAACCACCAATTCCAGTCACACCTTCTATGCTTAAATCGATTACTATTGGAGGGACATACACCTTTTTTACCATGATTTTCTTCCGTTCGCTTGGAAATTGATCCGAACAATCTGTTTAACTTGTGAAATAAATATAACAGATGCTCTTTTTTTATAGATAGAAAAATTTCTTTCGGTTTTATCCTGATATCTCATTGAGGTTGTCCATTGTAGAGAATCAAAGGCCAAATTATCTTCCGTTTTGGCTAATTTCAAGAAAGATCTATATGCAAAATCCTTCATTGGACAGCCTCTCTTCAATCCCCGTATCTAACAGGTAATGTTAAAATCCCCCCACTAAATATCTTGAATAGGTTCGAACGTGACTGCTGATACATCAAGAGCGTGAACACAAATTGAATCGCTGTATATCGCAGTTATGTTTATTCTGGTTGTCGCATTCCTGCATACTACCCACACCAGATAACCCCCCCACCGGTACCCGGTATCTCACCGTGCTCCTTGAGAGAGCAGTTCCGCAACTCTCAAAAACCTGAACGGGAAAGATTCTCATGTGAGATGGAAAACCAACACCCGGGGGCTGTCCACCCTCCCAATCATCCTTCTCGCTGGGAGCAGCCTTTTCTATCGTATCGGGTCTGGAATGGAACCGTCCCAGATAAAGGAAATTTTTATCATTATGAACGGCACTTTCTTGGTCGGATTCTCCTTCTGGGAAAGCGAGTGAGGAAGGTATTGGTACAGGTACGAAGACAGGAGAGACGACTCCTTACCGTAATGAAAAAATAATTGAGATGAGTAACAGATGGGAAAGAAACAGTATATTGCACAAAAATTATCGATCTCTCTTTAGAGACAATAACCGGGGTCGGGGCGGGAAATTGCCTTACTGGGAGAGACTTTGGTACCGCTTCTTGTACAACTGAGGGTCAAGGTGCAACCAGCACATGCAATCACGGGGATGCTGTTTCAGCAAGCTGTTCCACTGGAAACCTCCCCCATCAGTCGGGAGAAATGTGTTATCCTGGGAGTAATGCGGGAACATTCTGTGAGGATGGAGGATCTGCCAGTGGGGCATTTGGAAGGTGTACCCCTGGAAGTGCAGCTACTGGGATGTGTGTGGATGGCAATTTTGCGACCGCCAGCTTTTGTGATACGGGATCAGGTAAGGGTCTTTGCTCTAATGGAAATGATCAGGTTTCCTACGGGAATTCATAATCTCTCATAGTTCCCCCCAATTTTCTATTGCAGTATGCCAACTTTTCTTTGTCCTGAAAAACCCGGTCATGTAACACCAAGTTTTTCATGGCATCATCACTAGCGGCTAGAGATAAAACGTGATTAATAAAATAATTCGCTAAACATCAATTCCTGTTGACTTATATTCTGTACTATCAATATCTATCGACACTGATATGGTGATCTCTTCATGACCTCCCAAAGCGGCCCGATCGGTAAAATTCCCTTGCGAGGTCGACTTCGTCTTTTGAGAGATTCTCTGACCTATGTACCTCCTGGCAAAGATGGAGAATTTAAATATCGCGACATACTCTATTTTACCCGGTATCTCATCCCATTAAAATATGCCATCATTTCATCGCTCATCCTCACTTTCATCTCCTCACTCCTCGGGACCGCCCTCCCGCTCTCCGGGAAATGGATCATCGACTATATCTTTATGCATCAGAGTATAGAGCCGGTTCTGGATAGACTCTCGGCTCATCATCTGGCATTTCTCGTCCCATTTGCCTCACAAGTCTTCTCATCATTGCCACTTCTGATCGGAACACTTGCGGTAGTTTCAATTGTTAAATACCTCATCGGAAACGAGCTGTCACTCATCAACTATCGGATCAATACCGAGTATGGGTACCGGGTGAAGATGGCAGTCTTTACCCATGTGATGAAATACCCGGTCTCATTCTTCAAATCCACCAGGAGCGGATATCTTCTCGCCAGAATCAGTTCAGATACGGCGGGTCTCTCAGGAATCTCGGGAAGTTTTCTTCAGAACATTATCACTGCCGGCACATCGCTTTGTGTGACTGCAACAGTCCTTTCTGCCTTGTCTCTTCCCCTGACGCTCTTTGTAATAATTACTGTCCCGGTATCGGTTATCATCAGTTACTGGGTTGTCAGGTTCACCAGATCCTATAGTATCAGGATGCGGGAGTCCGGCCTACAGATGGCAGCTGACGGACAGGACCTCTTCAGTTCAATCGACCTTATCAAAACCCATGCAGCAGAAGAGCGGGAACTTAACCGGTACATGAAGAGAACCCTCGATAATATCTCCCTAAACATCGCAAGCATGCTCTTTGGTCAGGTAACCGGTGGCGTCCAGATGGCATTCACCAATATTGTCAGGCTTATCGTTATGCTCTATGGAGGAAGCCTCGTCCTCTCGAACCAGATGTCCATCGGATCATATACTGCATTCCTTGCAATGTACCCACAGCTTACCGGTGCCATCTCAACGTTCCTGCAGATGCCACTTAATCTGCAGGGAACCGCTCTTGCTGCCGGAAGAGTAAAAGAACTCCTTGACATGACCACCGAGTATGAACATGACGATCCGAAAAAGACCCTGCTCTATCCTGATATCAGAACAAACGGGCACATTATCGTAGATTGTGTTTCATTTTCCTATGATCCTGATACTCCGGTGCTGAAAGATGTCAGCCTGGAGATACAACCCGGCGACCGAATCGGACTCATCGGTCAGACAGGGGCAGGAAAGACCACTTTTATCAACTTACTTCTCAAATTTTATCGCCCTAATCAGGGAAAGATACTCATCGACGATTATGATTATGCTGATCTGAACCCAGCCTGGATTAGAAATCAGATAGCGGTCGTCTCACAGGATCTGATGCTCTTTCATGATACGGTGATGAACAATATCAGGTATAGCAGACCTGAAGCGGATGATGAGGAAGTCATGAGAGCAGCACAATCGGCAGGCATTCATGATGAAATTATCAGGCTCCAAAACGGGTATGATACAATAGTTGGAGAAAGAGGAAGCAAACTTTCAGGCGGGCAGAAACAACGGATCGCTATCGCACGTGCCTTTCTGCGTAATGCCCAGATTGTTATTCTGGATGAACCAACCGCTCACCTTGATATCGAAACTGAAGAACTACTAATCAGGGAGTTTATTAGTGTCTGTTCTGGAAGAACCATGGTTGTTATCACTCACCGGGAGAGTCTGCTCCGGTTGGTGGATCGGGTATATCGGTTGAAGAAAGGAAAGATACACGAAGAAAAGAGGGATGCATCATTAATCAGTGCATAGAGACGTTGTCGAAATATCACGTTTAAATATTGAATCTGTAACCTGATTTTATGAATTTATATAAAAGGTTCGTTAATGATGCTTGAATTTTCCCTCATATTAAACCGGTGACTTAATATGATCCCGTTATCTCATATCTTTGAAGATGATAATTCACTTTTTGAACTCATTCAGTTGTTAAGCCCTGACTACTTTAGACGGGAATCGATCCCCAATGATCACTGGCCTCAGATCATCTCATACGCTGACCGGATGCGGGTTATCCCTCTCCTTTTTTATACACTAAAACAGTATGATGGGATTGAACTACCAACTGAAATCTACCGTACCCTCATGACGAGGTATCTCGCAAATGGGGGACGAAATCTCATGTTATCCTCAGAACTGAAAAAAATCCTGAACGCATTTGACCAAAATGATATACAGGTAGTACCACTCAAAGGTGCATATCTTGCATATGCAGTGTATGAACGCTCCTCCATGCGGCAGATGCTTGACCTGGATCTCATGGTAAAATGGGAAGATATGCCAAAGGCAATCACTATCCTTGAAACACTCGGATATATGGCCACCGGCACTTTCCATTGGGATGAGGAATGTCGAAGATTTGATCATCATGGTCCTGGTTACCGACATCCATCCGGTTCAATGGTAGAACTCCATTGGAATATAATTGATGCTCACAGTATGGGTGAAAGAGAAATTGCAATTGGAGAGATTTTCATAAACCGGGCCCGACCAGGATTACTTTTAGAGACAAAGACATACCTTTTGACACCAGAGGATCTCATCCTGCATAGTGTTGTCCATCAGACTCTTCATCATACCTTTCATTTGGGAATCCGGGAATTTTATGATATAAAACAAATATATGTAAAATTCAAAGACAGTATCGACTGGGGTTTACTCATCTCATCAGCAAAAGAGTTAAAAATCGAACGCCCGGTAATGCTAATCTTAACTCTTACCGATCTCATTACGGGATCTGATATAACAAAAAAGATGAGTCGAGAAGGATTTACGTATGAAATCCCGGATCAATATCTTATTTCCGCCCTGGGAGAGATAGAACTGGAGAAATCTGCATATGGCGTATCTTTCAGATTATCTCACTCGAAAAAAGGGATCCTCGGGCTGATATATCCTACACTGAATCGGGTATTTCTCAGTCGCAAGTCCATGCAGATGAAGTATCAGGTACCTTCTGATTCCTTTCGAATCTATCTTTGTTATCCACACCGGCTTTTTTATCTCATTTGGCAATTTGGCCCGAACCTGATTAATGGGTATTTCTCACATCATGAAGATGGAAATAAACACTTTTGGAAATGGTTGTACGGAGGATAATTTCAAAATAAAAATTATCTTCAATGAAGTTAATGTTGAGTCACAAATTTAATGAATATAATTTATGAGTGTCAATGCAGGGTAATGACTTTGAAAGTAATAGATGATACAAATCCATTGTATTTTTATATTCTATCAAAAAGGACGTCCATGGCCTTGTTCCAGATCCTGTTCAGTTGATAGTTATTATCGAATTTGAGGGCATATCATCAACCAAGGTGATAAATAAGAGTTTTAGAGACAAAATTAGTTATTTAGAAATTTTAAGCGAGATATGAGGTCAAATCCGGGGCATATATGGAGTCAGGCAAATAGAGGGTATTTTTCGGTTTAATTTGCGAATGCTCAAAAAATCATTCACTCATATTACAATGCTATTGGGCTCATTTTTCAAATTCGATCAGATGTCAGGCAATGACCCTGATCAGGTGATATAACTAGGTTATAAAAACGAGATATGGGCTCCGATTAGTAGTATCCGTGAACCGGATACCTTCATGGTTACGATACAACTTAGTTTGAAACCTCCCGCTCGTAAGACTATTCTCAACTGATAATCTTACGACTTAATTGCCTTTGATATTGTATATATGATTTACATTTGTTGATCAGATGAGCATACATCTCCAAAACACCCAGAACCAGGAGACAGGATTACTTGAATTTATTATTACACTAACCAGCAAACACTCTGATCCAAACCCAAATACATAAAAATAAAGCGATCAAGTATTAACGCTACTGATATTCGTTATGATCGGCCGCCGGCCGCTGATTGTTATGATTAAAAATTTATCCCAGATTGACATCTCCCGAAAGAAAATACTCCTCAGGGTTGACTTCAATTCACCGATTGATCCCCAGGCAGGAGTTATACTTGATGACAAACGCTTCAGGGAACATTTGAGAACAATCCAGGCGCTCAGAGATGCGATATGTATCATCGTAACCCACCAGAGCAGGCCGGGAAAAAAAGATTTCACCTCCCTTGAGGCTCATGCATCAAGGCTCCAGCAGCTTTTGGGAAAACCTGTTACATTCATCGATGACATCTTCGGCCATACTGCCCAGGATGCAGTTAGAAATGCCCATCCTGGAGATGTTATTATGCTTGAAAATGTCAGGTTCAATGCGGAGGAGAACCTGAAGCTTAACGGAGAAGAATCAGCAAAGACACTCCTTATCAGAAACCTCTCTAAGATGGGAGATATTTTTGTCAATGATGCCTTCGGAACAGCACATCGTTCACAACCCACCATAGTGGGCCTTCCAGAGGTTATGCCGTCAGTGGCAGGTCTTCTTATGGAGAAAGAGATTTCAAACCTTTCCCGGGTCTTTGAGGGAGCTCCTAGGCCGGTCACCTTCATCCTGGGTGGTACTAAGGTTGATGATTCTATCGATGTAGCTCATCACGTACTTTCCAATGGTATTGCTGATCGTGTCATTACCATCGGCGTAGTTGCTAATATCTTCCTTGCAGCTCAGGGAATTACAATAGGTAAACCTTCTTCGGATCTTATCACTCAGCTTGGATATGATAATCAGATTGCAATTGCTAAGGCAATATTGGATGAATTCGGAGAGAAGGTCTTTGTTCCAGAGGCAGTAGCAATCCGAAAAGATGGTATTAGGGTTGAGATTCCGGTTGACCAAATCCCTGCCGACTGTCCAATCCTTGATATCGGCGGAACAGGCCTGAAATCCTGTCTTGATATTATCAAAAATTCTAAAACTGTTGTTCTGAACGGGCCAGCAGGTCTCTTTGAAGAGACAGATTTTGCACTTGGTACCTATGAAATTATCAAGGCTGCAGCAGATGTCCAGTTTTCGGTTGTAGGTGGCGGACATACAGCAGCTGTTATTGAAAAGATGGGATATGATAAACGGTTCACACATATTTCAACCGGTGGCGGAGCATGCATTGAATTCCTGACCGGAAAAAAATTACCAGCAATTGCAGCACTTGAAAAAAGTGCAGCCAAATTTTCATAACTTTTTTCAGACTCAAATAGTCACGTTCATTCCTCTTGACGCAGAATATGATTTGAGAATTCGTGAACCCAATGGGAGACGAGCAGATAGTACTTACTCATATTGCTTTGTATGTAACAAACCTACAGCGGAGCATGGATTTTTATAAAAAAATCCTACGTATGAATGTCTCAGAACCAATCTCACTTAAAGATCAATCAGCCGGACTGAAATATGGACATTCACTGGTAACAAAAGGTCCAGTATTGGTTAGGAATATTATAAACCGGGCTAATCCTTCAGCATATCAACAGATGTTTACAGATATCTGCCACTGCAGTACCGCTGATGGAACTGTCAACCTGATTCTGGTCCAACAAACACATCCTGAAAAAGGATACATCAGATCAGTTACCGGAAATACCCTGTATGGATTCTCGTGTTACCTGTCATCTGATATTGACACCGACGATCTTGCCTGGGATATGGCTATTGCAGATCTCTCTTTTCAGCATGGAGATACTGGAACAGACGGGCTAGATTACTCACTAAATTCCAATAATCATTCACTCTTTGTCAAAGATCCTGACGAGCGGATGATAGAACTCATAACATCAACAGACAGGAAAGGGGAATTTATCACAGGTCTCGGACACGCTGTTATCTATGTCAATAATATTCAGGCAAGCAGAAGATTTTACCAGGAAAAATGTGGTCTGGTCGATATTACCCCTCATTCCCTTGTCCAAAATGAATGGAAAAAGAAGTATGCCTGGATGGGAACAGCAGAGGGATCACCAGTAATTATCCTATACCAGGTTGTAAAACCGGATGGAACCCCGATAATAGCCGGCGGATATGGACTAGATCACATGGGTCTGTCAGCGATTTACAAAGGAGAAGGAGCAATCAGTGAACCAGGATGTGTCACAATACATCCTCCAAATTCAAAAGAGGTATCTGGAAATTACCTTCAGGATCCTGATGGTTATTTGATTGAGATTATGAAATAGGAGAGTCAGAGTTTTTCATCGGTATCAGAACGAATTCCGCTTTCTTCCGCATACCTTCTCCGCTTGATCTTCTCCAGTTCCAAAGGGGTTGGAACCTTGGTCATCGGATCTTTGCGGGTCAGCGAAATATATGCGGCAAAGAGAATCATGAGAACTGAAAGCAACATTAATGAATTAAGCGAAGAGAGAAAGCCGCTTAAATAACCGATGAAGATGAACAGCAGGAGGGTAAAGACCAGTGTAATGCTCCAAACTTTCAAGCCCATAAATTGAATATACATCGTATCTGATGAAAAATAAAAGTTTCACTTCATAATATCATTCCGGAAAAATTCTATGTTTTCAGACAATAGACCGTTGACATCACACACAGGTATACCATGAAAAAAGGAACTGGATATCCAATATGGAAGGTTGTAGCGGGGCATGGATCGCACATAAAGGCAACCCGTGAAATTCTTTCAGTTCAGTACCATGGCGCTACCACCGATATCCCTCTCACAAATCTCGATCATTTGATGATCATGGGAGGGCATCAGATTCAGACATCAGCGATCACCACCTTATTAAAACATCACATTTTTATTTCATTTCTTGAATCTGATGGTGAACCCGCCGGGTATCTGAAACCCTATGGATATACAATGGATGAAACCATGAGGGAGAATCAGGCCCGGGCTACACCTTTTAGTTATGCTCTTGCCTGTGCAAAAGGAGTGGTACGTGAACGGATGCTAACTGTTGAACGCTGGAATGAAGAAGGAGATGGAAAAATTCTCTTCAGTGGTGAACTGGATATACTCAATCAAGCAGCAGATGAATTGGACAGCCTTATAAAAATCGATGAAATAAGCAGAGTTGACAGGCTTATTGGTGATATGTATTATGAAATTATGAGCAGATTGATATCACCTGACCTGAACTATAAACGAAGAACAAGCAGACCTTACCGTGACCCGGTTAATGCTATTCTCTCTTTCGGATACGCTATGCTCACCACAGACTGTACAAGGGCACTCATCGGAGTGCATCTCGATCCAGATCAAGGTATGCTCAATCGGGGAAAGCGATCTTTGGCAACCGATCTTGTAAATTGCTGGAAGACCAGGATGATTGATCTCGTAACTCTTGATCTACTTAATACCGGAGAAATCAGAGAAGATTCATATGAATGTGGAGAAAAACGCTGTATCCTTTCAGAGATGCTCATCCGGAGGCTTATTGAACGGTACCAACATAGTATCAGACAGGATGTTATCGATACACAGGTCAAAACGTTGGTTGAAGCAATAAACGGAAACTCAAACTTTCAAATACACAGATTTTAAGAACAGTAATATTTGGTAGAACAAATAGAGTCCAAAAAAGTTTGGAAAGTTCGGCTAAATTATTGCTGCCGAGGTTTTGCCGGGCTTACACCGATTCTGACTCCCCTGATCTCTGCTCCATCAAGCCGGGATATTACCCGGTTTACATATGATGATGGGATCTGAACAAAGGAATATGCAGGGTACATCTGGATATCTCCCACTGCACGCTCAGGCATGTTACATGCTGAAGATACTGCATATACAATATCACGAGGACTGAATCCATCTTTGCGTCCTGCAGAGATAAACAATCGGGCTGAACCAGGTTGCTCTGAAAACTCTCCACCCACTACTTCGTTAGCACCTGAAGAACCGGTGTAGGCACTCTTTTCTTTCAGGAATGCTGCAGCCAGTTGTACTGGATCAAATCCTTCTGCAACGAGACTCTCGATTACTTCCTGATATTTTGTGAGGTCTTCACTTCCAATAACTGTTTTTATCTTGGATATTGTTTCTTTTGCCCGTGCTTCTGCAATCTCTGCAGCAGTTGGGATAGACATTCGGTGCATGTGTGTGTTGGTCTGCCGCTGGATATCTTTCATCCTCCAACGGTCGCGTGGCATTACAAAACTCACCGATTTTCCACCTTTACCAGCCCGGGCTGTCCGTCCAATCCGGTGGACATAATACTCAATGTCCTGTGGAAGATCATAATTGAAGACCATCTCAACATCTTCAACATCAATACCACGAGCTGCCACATCACTTGCAACAAGAATACTGATAGATCCATGCCGGAATCCACCCATAACACGATCCCGCTCACGCTGTTTCATGTCACCATGAAGAGCCTCTGCAAGATATCCCTGTGCTTTTAGCTTGCTGGCGATGAGATCTACCATCCGACGGGTGTTGGCAAAAACCATAGCCCTGGAAGGGGTATGCCGATCAAGCAGCCTGAAGAGAGCATCGTCCTTTGCTGATTCAACCAGTTCTATGAAATATTGATCAATTCCCGGACCGGTGAGTTCTTTGTGAGCAATCCGGACCATTTCAGGATCACGCTGGTATCTGCGTGATATTTGAAGAATTGGTTTTGGGAGAGTTGCTGAGAAGATAACAGTCTGTCGTTCTCGGGGAACATATGAAAGAATACTTTCAATGTCTGGCCTGAAACCCATGTCAAGCATCTGATCAGCCTCATCAAGAACAACAAGATGAACATTAGACAGACTGAGAGTCGTGCGCGCAATATGGTCCAGAATCCGTCCAGGAGTTCCAATGCAAATATGAACTCCGCGTTTTAACTCACGAATCTGTCCATCAATCGCCTGACCGCCATATATCGGAAGTACATGTATATCTTTTCTGTATTTGAGAAGGCGGGTGTATTCTGCAGCGATCTGCACACAAAGTTCTCTGGTTGGACAAAGGACAAGGACCTGAACTGCCCTGAGTTCCTCCTTACATCGTTCGATGCCCGGGATTGCATACGCTGCTGTCTTCCCGGTACCGGTTTGAGCCTGGCCGGCAATGTCCTGCCCGGCCATGAGGAGAGGGATCGCCTGTTTTTGTATCGGCGTGGGTTCTTCAAATCCCATATCGGAGAGGGCACGAAGGATAGGTGGCGAGAGATCTAGGTCCGAAAAAGAGGATATAGTCATCCCACATCATGGGACTTTTCGACATATATATGCACGGATGGCAGGAGTTCTGCTTTGATTCTATGAATAATAATCAGTCAATCTCCAGAGGTATAATTTTTTGGAAATTATCTTTGTTTTTCGTTTTTTGTATCTGACGTGGCATATAGCAACATAATATTTATTATATAAATATTACTATATTAGATTTAAGCATAGAGATTAATATAATAAAAATCGAATAAAATAAATGTAAAAAAATTTAGCGTTATGCTAAAATTGGGCTAATAGAATCCAGAATTTCTTTCTCAAAAGCTTTTGCTACTGTTTCATCTTGAGATTCAATAAATAACCGAACCAATGGTTCTGTCCCAGAAGGCCGAATAAGAGCCCAGGCATCATCTCTGTCAATTCTAAGGCCATCAATTGTATTGATCCTATCACTTGAAAATTTCTTACTGACAACTTCAATCATAGCCGGGGCTTTATCAGTATGAAATTTATGCTTCAACATTACAGATGGGGGAAGATCATCAACCAAACTGCTCAAAGTCTGTTTTTTAATTGAAAGCAGAAGAACCATCATTGCAGCAGTCATGCCACCATCACGACAAAACTGATGATCCGGATAGATGAGTCCTCCATTTCCTTCACCCCCAAAGATCACCGATTTTCCTGCTTCAATCAGAGATCTCATTCGCCTTGCCACATAGATACTCCCAACAGCAGTGTAATCCACTGTACAGGCGTGACGTTTTCCAATCTGTTCAATAAGTCGGGAAGAACTAACTGGTGTTACAATAATTCCGGACTTTCCATGGCAGACCGCATCAGCAATAAGGGCAAACTCCTTATTCTCTTCAACAAACCGACCCTTGTCATCGATAAAAACTGCACGGTCGGCATCTCCGTCATGAGCAACACCAAATGCTGCTCCAACTGACTTAACCAAATCAGCCAGTGGAGCAAGACCTTCTTCTGATGGCTCAGGATTGCGTGCCGGAAATCGACCATCAGGTTGTGCATTCAGAGTCAGCACACGGCATCCAAGATCAGATAAAATAGATGCAGTTGTCCGGTATGCAGCCCCACAGCCGGGATCAATGGCGACAGTCATTCCTTTGCCTATTCCAGCAGGAACTTTGCTAACAACACCGTCAATGTATTCCTGAAACATATCCGGAGCAGATCGGCTGGATGCTACTTCTTCCCATGATTTAATCGCAAAAGAACTTGAGAAAACCCGTTCTTCTACGAGAATCGAATTTTCATCCCCCATTTCTGTTCCATCGGGCTCAATTACCTTGACCCCATTGTAATTTCCAGGATTATGTGAGGCAGTGATGACAATTCCAGCATCAAAGTGATCCTTCACCAGATACTGAAGACCCGGGGTCGGCAAAATCCCACAATCCACAACATTACATCCAACTGCCATCAGACCTGCTTTTGCAGCTTCGATAAAAGCTGGCCCCGACGTCCTGGTATCTCTTCCAACAGCAATCGTGCCCGGGCGCATACTCCCAACTGCCATTGCGATCTTCATAACCAATTCCGGTGTCATCAATTCACCGACAACACCCCTGACCCCATTTGTTCCAAACAACTGTTTTTTCTTTGCTTCTGCCATGAACATCACATCATATCGGATTCTGAATCATTGACTTCGATGTCAACGCCATCAGAATCACTCTGATCATCTGCTTCTTTCGTCTGTTTGCGTCGTTTTTCTAACTTTGCTTTCTGTTGATCTTCCCGAAGTTTCAATAATCGTGCTGATGCTTCGGCAACCTGGCGCATGATATCAGTGACCTGATCTTCAATTTCTATCTCTTCATCGACTCCAATTGCTGTACTCTCAATTTCAAGTAAAAACCGGGCAACCTCACTAGCTTCAAAGAGGAGATCATCAAGTTCTTCAGGAGTATAAAAACCACACATCGCACCATACAGGAAGGTTGCTCCTGCTTTGTTCACCTTTTTCTTAAACGAACTCCGGGCCTGGTTCACCGCCTGAGGCGAATAGGTACCAGTCATGAAGGGAACAAGTTCTGGCAGGTTACGTCCGATGAAGGTCATCTCTGCGCCCGAAGAGGTCTGAAAGTCAGCACAAAGACGTGATATAGCCCATTCTCGCGCGGTAATGAATGTCCGCTTGCGTAGAAACTGATTCACCTGGTTGTATGAGGCTCCGTCTACCTTCTTGAACTTATGATACTTGCCTGGATCATGTGAACGATGCGACAAATCCATTGTATTACCATGGATCTCTGAATGAGATAAGTACCACTGATATTATCTAAAGAGAAAAGTCGTATGCTGGATTTATAAGCTGTAAGTGATAACATATAGAAGGTTCCAAGCGACCAAATTTGTGCCCAGATAGTGTAGTGGCCTATCATGTCGGCCTGTCACGCCGACGACTCGGATTCGAATTCCGATCTGGGCGTATCCTTCTTTGATTTTTTTATTCAGTAGTTAAATAATATAGAGATTAAACAGGCTAGTTGATACGGTAACATCCATCTGGTACTACAATCTCAAAGCAAGCTCCACTGCCTGAGATTCCAATCTCCTTAATTGTAATTCCGGTTATCGAGAGGATCTCCCGGACAAGAAAAAGACCAAGACCAGTATTTTTCCCATACCCACGTTCAAAGATCCGTTCCTTGAGATCATAGGGAATCCCAGTTCCGTCATCTTCAATTGTAATAATAACCCGCTTATCATCACTCACATAAGAGGCACGAATATGTGATACATGACCCCCATGCCTCCCAGCATTATCAATCAGATTGTAAAACACACGTTCAAGAAGCGGATCTGCGTAGATAGACAGACCATGAAGTTTATTCTCAATTACACCATCTGTAACTAGTCCCTGCTTAGATATCTGATCGAGCATTTCACCGATCTCCCGCCATTCAGGAGCATGAACTCCCATATCCTGATAATCACCGGTGAACTCAATCTGGTCCCTGATAGTATATGCTGCTTTTTCAAGCATTTCAACCATTTCAGTCATCTCCGGATTGGTACTCATCCTCTTTATAATCGGGAGTATACCAAATAACACCGTAATCCGGTTCCGGATATCATGCCTTGTAATGCTTGAAAGTAGGTTGAGTTTCTCGTTGGTTCTCATCAGAGCTTCTTCAACAAGTTTACGGGAACTAACGTCACGGATACTCTGGACCGCTCCAATAAGTCTTCCCTGTGAATCGAACAACGGATTTGCCACAATCGAAAGATACATAGGACCATTTACTGTCTTTGGAAGATACTCTTCCGTTGAGAGAGTTCCATCATGCATAGATAAATCAGTATAATATTGGTCGGCAAGCAGGGCAGGTTTGAGAATAAGATCCAGAAGCATGGGGCGTTTGTATCCATAAAATGGTATCGCATATTCCTGCTGTCCCCTACCAATGATCTGGTCTTCAGTGATCTTAGTAAGACTCTCCATCGCAGCATTCCAGAGAATTACCCAGCCATCCTTATCAACGACAAACGTTGCATCAGGGAGACGGGAGAGTACATCTTTGATTTGACGATGTGATTCACGGAGTGATTCACTCTCCATAAGAATTTTCCATGCAAGCCGATGCTCAGTAATGTCCTGCACATTCAGGATCCAGTATGGCATACCCCCCATATCAGAGATGAGCGTAAGATCATTCAGGGTAGGAAAGAGAGTCCCATCCCGGTGCTGATGATCTGCTTCAAACACGAAATGTCCATACAACTCAGCTTTACGGAGATATGCAGGAAAGTCTTTGCGTAAATCAGATGAGAAAAGCGAGGTCATAGGGACAGAATAAATCTCTTCCCTGGTATACCCATGCATCAAAGCATATGCTGGATTGATAACATCAACCTCATCATGGATACCGGTAATTATTCCTGCCTGAGTATGCTGAACAATATCAGCAAGTTTCCGGTTTGATACTTCCATCTTTTTACGTTCGGTGATATCTATTGCAAACCCGCGTAATCCAACAACATCCTCATTTTCGAGGACTCTGATAGTATAGAAGACCATGGGAAATTGGGTGCCATCCCGACGTGTAGCCATATATTCCTGACCAGATATTCGTTCACCTGCCAAAATCCGGCCCATGTTTTGTGCAAGACGTTTCTGGTCTTCAAGAGCGACCAGATCTCTTGCAAATAACCCTTCCTCAAGATCTTTAGGAGTATATCCAGAGACCTGAAATCCGAGCCGGTTTAGAAATGACAAGCGACCAGATAAATCAACTTCAAAGACAAATTCAGGTAATGAATCGGCAAGTTCACGATACTTACGTTCACTTTCTTCAGTCTTACGCAGTGCCTCAAGAAGTTCTGTCTCCGAGCGTGTTACCCTATCAAAAACTGGAATTAGAGCTTGTGCAAGTTCAGAGAGTTCATCACCACTGGATAACGGGGATTCGAAAACTTCGGTAGAGGATTTATTTTTCTTTTGGGCACAGGTTATAAGAACAGCAAGTCGCCTGAGAACCAGACGATCCATGAACAACAATGTAATAACAATAAAGATGAGACCTATAGCCACCAGGAGAACTAGAAAACTCCCGATTGTGATTAAACCCTGATTATAGATAGTCCGATCACTAGTAACCTGTAATAGAAACTTTTTTGTCCCAGTAATATCCCTGACCGGAATAGATCCAACAACTCTGTCAGGGCCTGATACATTAAATTGTACCAAGGGAGTTATAGAACTCATATTCCGGACATCCCCCCAATCTAGCCCTGAGCCTTCATCAGTATCAGATATGGGAACGATTGAAAGATCAAGTGATGTTATGTCAGATACTTTGTGAATCTCTTCAGGATCAAGATACTTACCAAATATGAGATAACCTGTAGAGGGTCCATCATATGTGCTTGTCAAAATTGGTTGAGATACAACTATAAGTGGATCAGATCCAGTGATAAGAAATCCAGATCTACTGCTGATGAGAGCATCATGTGAAAAGAGGTAAGGAGTGGAGAGGATAGAAGATAGTTCGCTATCATTTATTTCTCGAGCCTGATGAGATGAGGTGTTATATCCAGTTGCATACACGACACCATGGCTCAGATTCAGAAAGACCAGTAAATCGACATCAAGGTTTTCAAATGAATCAGGGTTGAGATTTTGATCAATGTATGCCTGATTATCTCCTTTAACAAAAAAATAGGTCTCATTCCATCGTGACCATTCTCCACATTTTGATTCAACGAGACTCTGTTCATAGTCAATTGCTTTGAGTGCCTGCACAACTGAGTTACGGGTATTCTTCTCTTCAAACCCTGCATAACTTTCTGTTAAAACTAAATGTGAGAGACCAAGAATCAGTGCAATCGCTCCAAGGAGCGTAAGACCCAGAATTAACAATGTCTTAATGCGCAGATTCATAAAATAATATATTTATATTAAAATTCAGGATACGATTTTATTCGCTAGCCGGGTTGAGCTCCAGGAAATATCCGCTGATATCTCCAAATGAATCATTGATCATAAATATCTTTGGCACTACCTGTTTTGAATGCTGAACTTGTTTTAATTTAAGTGGACGTTCAAATACAGGATCAAGTGAAAAAATATCTACTGATTCGCCAGATGTTGGATCTTCCATCATAATTAATGATGGAGCGTCAGATAACAGAAGATCAGAATATGATTTCTCAAGTAGGAATTCTGCAGCATCATTCATCCATATGATGCGGTTACGGTCATTTAAGAGGACAACAGGTTTTAACGATCCTGTCAACTCTTCACATTGAATCTGTGTCAGGCCTCCAGTCTTACCTTCTGTGGTACCTGTAAGTTTTTCGTGCAGATTGATACTTACCTGTATTGTTGTATTAAGGATATTCTGGTTGATCGGTTTTACAAGAAAACCGAAAGGATCTGCTTCTTTGGCATGTATGAGAACCTCTTCCTCATCATGGCCTGTAACAAAGATCACCGGTATATTGAATATATGAAAAAGGATGCGGGCTGTCTCAATTCCGGATATATGACCCAGAAGATCGATGTCCATGAGCACGATACCAGGCTTTCTGGCTGCAACCCGTGAGATAGCTTTTTCACCTGAGTTTACAGGTTCATCAGCTGAAAAGCCACTGTCTTTGAGGATCGTCTCAAGAACGCGGGCTATGATTGGATCATCCTCAACAATGAGGATGCTGTAATCCTTTTTTGAATCATTCATCGGCGTTACTCCTGCACTCATTGAACACGGGGGGGTTCAGGATACTATTGTTATGTGTAATACAGAGATATAGGGGTTATGAAAAAAATTCCTGTATAAATAATCGTAAAAACCTGGATGAGAATATGTATGTAAGTAAGTGGCAGACCTCATGGTCTTAAATTTACATATCGGGAATGATGCCTGGAACATAATATGATCAAACCGACACGATTTGGAGCAGGTTGTCTGCTCACCCAACCTGAAGTCTTTCCATCAGTTGCAGAACTTCTGGACAATGAGGCCATCGGACATATTCAGTTATTGGTAATACCCCAGTCTGATGTAACATTTCAGACCAACATAGAAATTTTTGAGCCATACTCTGGAAAAATACGGATCCATGCCCCACACCATTTCCATCAGGTGAACCCATGTGATCCAGATCTCTACTCTTCAGGGATATTCAATATAAGAGATCACATCGAATCGGCGATGAGTCAGACCCTGGAGTCGGCAGATCGGACAGGTTCAGAGATCATTGTACTTCATGCAGGAAGATATCGACATGGCCAAAAGGAGGAAGCAATTGCCAGGTTCCATAATTTCCTGGATCTGTACCCAGATCCACGATATATCCTTGAAAGCCTTCCCGATCTTCAGCGTGGCCCAACATATCTTGGTACAACCCCAGATGAACTCAAAATTCTTGGAGCAGGTACTGTCAAAGGGGTTTGCCCTGACTTTCCACATCTCTGGTGTACGTCAAAAGTCAGAGATATACCGTACCTAGATCTTCTTGATGGAATGGCACAACTTGGAATGAAATTCAGTCATCTTTCAGGAAGTCCGGGACCTGATTCAGACAGACAGCATCTTCTCTTTGATGATCCTGACAACATTTTTAACTTAGGGCTTCTTAGATCATTCCTGACTGTTCATAAGGATCTTGAACTTAGCCTTGAGTTTCCAGTTGATGACCCAGCCATAATAATGCGACAGGTTGCCATAGGATCAGAATGTTGATCCTTTCCTTTTTTGATCAAGTCTGCTAGGATCATGAAGATGAGAGATCGTAAAAATGATATGAATATTATAATTCATAGATTGCGCAGAATAGGTATTCTGCGTAAAACTTATTAAAATAGAAATTATACGTATAATCAAGTGAATTCAGGATATTTTTCAGAATGGATTCCCCGGTTTATCCAGTATCTGAAAATGCGCAATTATTCGGCGAAAACTTTGGTCAGTTATGACCAGACACTAACACGGTTTGGTCATTACATCTGGATGACCCGAAATAGCCGGGCTGCCATCACCCCTGAGTCATTTCAAAAACATCCTTTACGACTTGAGACCGAAGTAGAAGTCAGTGCAATTGAGATCACAGGATACCTCTCATTCCTGACTCAGAGTAGGGAGTATCATGCCACCACTCTGAACAGGATCCTCTCCTCGCTCTCCTCTTTTTATAGGTTTATGATCATGCAGGATGTACTCTCAGCAAATCCGGTACCTCGCATTGATCGGCCACGAGTGAAAGATGTCGAACTCAGATATCTCAAACATAGTCAGGTTATCAGACTACTCAGATCAATCCCAGACCCCAGGGACAAACTGATCGTCAGGATCATCTATGCCACCGGAGTGCGAGTATCAGAACTTTGTTCAATCAATGTTGAAGATATTGATATCGATGACCAGATGATCAGAGTCAAAGGGAAAGGAGGAAAGATCAGAATGGTATTTGTCGATCAAGAGACCCTGGATGATATTGATCTCATGATAGGAGACCGCCTAACAGGTCCACTTTTCTATGGGCAACAGGGGCACCATATCTCACCGCGAACTGTGCAACATATCTTTAGGAAATATGCACCAGAAGGTATCACCCCTCATAAGATTAGGCATAGTTACGCAAGTGAACTCTATCGGAGGTCCAAAAACCTTAGAGTCGTACAGGAAAATCTGGGCCATGCATCAATAAAGACAACCGAGGTGTATCTGCATACTGATCTTGATGAGCGTCGCAGAGTCTATCATGACTTCTTCCCACTTTCTTCTTCAGAGCATGAGTGAGCAGCAGTATAGTATATCAGGCCATCCCATTACCGATACGAGAATGAAAAAAACTATACGGACTGCTGATGGAAAATGGCTTGACATTAATCCTGATACAGATGTCAACATTATTCGCCAGCCACGAAATGTTACTCGGACAGGGACTGATTTCGCCCATGGTGAGGATCTCTATCTTACAACAGACACACATAATGTCAGACATTACTATGTGATCTCCTGGGTAGCTGAAGGAAGAAGCACTAAAGAGTCATACAGGACCTTGACCGAGGAACAGAAAGATACATTCATCCGCGACCATGTTCACAGAGCAGGAAAAATAGGCCTTGATCCAGATGTTGCTGATCACATAGAAAAATTATTTCCAGGCTTTTTGAAACGAAAATAGCCAGATGTTATTGATTGAACTACTCGGGTATACCAACCACGGCAACCGGATGAATCAGCACGGTCTTTAAGAGATCAGATCCAATAGATACAGGCCTTGTAGTCATATGTTAGCATGGACTCATAGGCATAATACCCCCGTAGTGTAGCGGTCAATCATCTCGGATTTTGGTTCCGATGACGACGGTTCGAATCCGTCCGGGGGTACTTATTTTTTTACATTTTATGATGGATTATTGGTATATGATATCCAGCCATCACAACAGTTATGTACTCGTCCAAATAATCTCCTATCACCGAGTACCGGAGTAGTTACACATATGATAGGCATTCGATGGATCGATTTTGATCATATCCCTGACCGGTTATCCGGACTTATAGACCTGTCCTATAATCTCTGGTCATCATGGCATCCGGAAGCCCAGATGCTATTTAAAAACCTGAACAAGCAGGGCTGGAAGGAGAGTATTCATAACCCGGTACTGATGCTGCAGCAGCTTCCGCCTGAAATTCTCCAGGAGGGAAGCGAAAATCCGGAGTACACCAATCAATATGATGCTGTCATTGCCAAATTCCAAAGGTATATGCTAGCCAAAAATCAGTGGTTTACCGAGTATTACCCTGAACATCAACGTCATAAGATTGCGTACTTTTCAGCAGAGTACGGATTGCAGCACTCACTTCCATTTTATGCCGGTGGGCTAGGATTTCTAGCCGGCGACCATTTAAAAGAATGTAGTGATCTTGGAGTTCCGGTTGTAGCTATCGGATTCATGTACTCAGACGGATATCTTCACCAACGGATTAGAAGTGACGGATGGCAGGAGGACGTTGAAGAAAAACTTGACCGGGATAACGCTCCTATCAAACGGGTCTTGAACAAAGATGGAGAACAACTCATTCTACAGGTCCCGTTCATCACTCCGCAGATACATTTCTCTATCTGGCGGGTAGACATCGGCAGGATCATTCTCTATCTCATTGACACAGAAATTGAACAGAATCCCCCACACCTGCGTAATATCAGTAGCCGCCTTTACAGTAGTATAAACGAAATGCGACTTCTACAGGAGATTGTTCTTGGAGTAGGAGGTACTCACCTCCTTCATGAATTAGGAATCCAGTACTCTGCGATTCACTTGAATGAGGGACACGCATCGTTCGCTCTTGTGGAACGGTTTAGGCAGAAAGTCGAGGCAGGACTTGATCCCACTGAGGCCTGGCGTCAGGTTAAGGAGACATCCCTTTTCACAACCCATACCCCAGTACCTGCTGGGCATGACAAATTCCCCCATTGGATGCTTGATAAGTACTTTGGTCAGTATTATGGGGCATTGACAATGACACGTGATGAGTTCCTAAAAGCAGGATCTCATCAGGAAGATCCACCAGACATGTTCAACATGGCTGCGTTTGCCCTCAGGATGTCTGCCTATTCAAACGGAGTGAGTGTAAAACACGGGGAAGTTGCAAGAAAGATGTGGCATTTCCTCTGGCCTGAAGAGAAACTCGATGATGTTCCAATTGGATCAATCACCAACGGAGTCCATGTTCCAACCTGGATGAACCCGCGGTTGATCCAATTGATGAACAGATACCTCTCACCTATCTGTCCGGACTGGCTCGATCACCATGACAAGGATTATGTGTGGGCACTCATTGACAGGATTCCTGATGAAAAACTCTGGGAACTCCATTATAATCTAAAAATAAAACTGATAAACCGTATCCTCCAATTCAAGCGACGTGATTGGATGAAATACCAGGCAGATTGTGCAAACGTAGTCGCCGGAGGGGCCCTGATTGATCCAAACACACTTACAATAGGGTTTGCACGAAGATTCTCAACGTATAAACGTGCTGATCTTATCTTCAGAGATCTTGACCGCATTAAAAAAATTCTGAACAATCCCTGGAAACCAGTGCAGATCATCTTTGCAGGAAAAGCACACCCTGCAGACGATGAAGGAAAGCGGATATTACAGCGTATCTACCAGTATGCCCAACAACCAGAGTTTGGTGGAAGGATCGCTTTTATTGAAGACTATGGTGAACAGATTGCCAAATATCTCGTTCAGGGTGTTGATATCTGGATGAACAACCCGGTTCCACCTCTTGAGGCAAGTGGTACAAGCGGGATGAAGGCCGCAGTGAATGGAGTACTCAATCTCTCTATCGGAGATGGATGGTGGCTTGAGGGATACAACAAGAAAAACGGATGGATATTTGGAGATAACCAAAAAAACTCGGGTGGAGATCGTGACTGGGAGGATGCCATTGAACTGTATGATCTTCTGGAAAAAGAGATCGTTCCACTCTACTATGATACAAATCTTGATAATGTCCCCCATGCCTGGGTGCAGATGATGAAAGAGACGATAAAGAGTAATGCACCTAAGTTTTCAGCCAGAAGAATGGTGAAAGAGTACGTGCATAAATATTACATTCCGGCAATCTCATGCACAGAATGCAATAACGCATTCGAACCATTCCATTAATTTTTAAAATCAGAAGGGAAGTATTACAGTTATGCTTCTTCTTCCTCTTCAGGATTCTCAACTTCAACATCAGAGATTGCAAGTTGATACATCCAATCCAGGAGAAGATTACACTCATTCACTGAGCATTCCAAATCACAGGCTATACAAGGGATTAACTCTTCACCGGCAAGAAGACAGCGGGGGTCAACCGGGCCTTTCTTAGCTATCAGACGAAATGTCTTGATGCCATCCTGCCTGTACTCAATCCTCTCCACCCGGTTGGTATCAAGGAGCTTTTTAACGATACGGGAGCATTTCCGGCTGTCAACTCCCAGCATCTTCCAGAGTTCACTCTGCAGAACACCTTCAGGCTGACTAGCTATCAGCCTGAAAGCGTCTTCTTCGGATCCGGTCATGATCAGATTATGCTACCGGTGCAATCGAGAGAATGTTGTTACCCCTGATGACAAGCGATCCAAGGTCACGCCTATTTGCTGCATCAGTTGTCTCTATACTATCTTCAAGATGCAGATTCAGATACTCATCAACGGCGACCAGCCTGCCCTGGAAGATCCGTCCTTCGTCTTTCATCTCCACTGAAATGGTACTGTCAACGAGAGAATATACCTTTTTTATTGGAAGGACAATGCTGCTAACCATCTGCCTTAGGTGAGGGACCCTGGCATATTAAAGGTTCCTAAACAGGGGAGATGGGATCAAAGGAATTATTGTTCCCTGTAAATTTCTTCGATCTTTTTAATGATACCCGCACTCCCAATATAGATAGGAGTCCTCTGATGAACTTTTTCAGGCTGTATATCTAGTGGACTTTGATACCCATCAGTTATGGCGCCACCTGCCTGGGTGATAATGTATCCTAGCGGATTTGCTTCAAAGAGTAGGCGAAGCTTACCCTTGGGACTCTTTTTAAGGGCAGGATAAGTGTAGATTCCTCCATAGACTAAGAGTTGGTGACAGTCTGCAACAAATGAACCAGAGTACCTGACCTTGAAACCCTTTTCATCAAAGTAACTAAGAACCTTTTCATGGGCTGGAATGTAGTCTTTATACACCCCGCCTGATCCATATATCTTCCCTTCAGGAATATCAAATGACTTTTTCAAGAGGTAATAATGCTCGGATTTAGGATCCCAGGCAAAACTTTGAACTCCCTTACCTACAGAAACGACCAGAACAGTCAGAGGGCCAAAGAGTGTGTAACAGGCAGCTTTGAGGTTTGAACCTTTCTGCATTACCCCTCCACTTTCGTAAATACCTACAATAGTTCCGACGGCAAGGTTTGTTGAGATCAATGATGAGCCATCGAGTGGGTCCATCACCATTGCATATTCACGCCTGGAATTCTCAAACCTTATGATGTCTTCCTGTTCTTCTGAAGCAATCTCCCTGACGTATCCAGATTCACCAATAACTTTGATCAGATGAGCATCAGCCCACTTGTCTAAAGCTGCCTGAACTTCACCTGAGGCATTCAGGGTATGTTCATAAAACTGATTATCTAAAAAGGCTTTTCTGATTGGCTCCATCTGGCGTGAGATGAGGCGGATGAGTTGAACAAGATCGGGATCACAGCCACAATCTTCGAGATATTTCTGAAGATAAACCATTCTATTACTCTGTGTCAATGAAGGTGGATCATTATTGTATATACCGGCTTGGATCTGGAGATAAGAACACTCCGAGTCTTTCAAACTCATCCAAAGACATTTTATATATTCAATGAATATTCTCTACCCAGAGGTTTTACTTGGTCTCACTGCTTCTGATAGATACAGATTTTGATTTTTGTTCGGGTATCTATACGGAATTCGGAAAAAACCAAAACTATTCGCTCCATATTATTTCATCATGGAATGAGGCACGAGAAACACTGGTTCATCACAGCATCGATATTATTATTTCTGGCTTTGACTTGAAAGAGAGCCTTGAATTCTTAAGGGAGATCAGGAGTTCAAAAAATTTAACTCCCTTTATTATTCTGATAAAACATGGTGATGAAACGGGGATTATTGAAGGAATTAGTCAGGGGGCAGATCTTGTCCTTCCAAAAACTGATCCTATCTCACTCTGCCCTGCATTGGATACTGCCATTAACCGTTTTTTATCACAAATATCAACCTCTTCCTCGTGGAAAGAGGTTGTGCCTATATCTATGCAAGATAATGTATCATCAGAGTCAGATTACGCTGTCAGAGATTATAGAGTTGTCTTAAATGCAATTCCCTTACCAGTCTTTTTACGAAACCTCAATGGAATTTATATTGATTGTAATACTGCATTTGAAAAGTTCGTTAGAATTAATAAAAACGATATTGTAGGTAAGTCAAACTATGATTTCTTTCCAAGAGAGGTCGCTGACCACTATCACTACATGGATGAACTCATTATTGAAAACCCATATGTCCAGCAATATGAATATAGTTTCGAGAATCACCAGGGAGGGACCAATAATATACTCATTTCAAAAAATGTCCTTCAAATTGGAGACGGAAAAATTTGCGGAATTATCGGAGTCATTTTTGATATCAGTGATCGTAAGAAGTTTGAGGAGATCGTTTATACCAGTGAAGAAAAATACAGGACGTTAGCAGATTACACATATGACTGGGAGGCATTGATAAGTCCAGAAAGAATATACCGGTATGTCTCGCCATCCTGTGAGAGGATAACGGGATATCTGCCTATTGATTTTATTTCAAATCCCGATCTTGTAATCAACATTACTCATCCTGATGACATGGAGAAGATACAACGCCATTACCTGGGTGGTTTCAACCAAGATACCGGTCCTTTCCAGACAGACTATCGGATCATTACCCGTTCAGGAGAAGAACGCTGGTTAAGTCATATCTGTCAGTCCGTATTTAGGGATGATGGCTCCTGGATTGGACGCCGAGAGAGTAAATGCGATATCACATTCAGAAAAGAGATCGAAAAGGCATATTTAGAGACAAATCTGAAACTTAATCTCCTTTCAAGTATAACCAGGCACGATGTTTTAAATCAACTATCAGCTCTTGTTGGCTATACAGACATTGCATTAGAAATGACCACCGATCCTGATATCGGTGTCATGCTGAAACGGGTTATGTCAACTGCGAAAACCATATCAGACCAGATTTCTTTCACACGGACATATCAGGATATCGGAATCAAGGCTCCGGCATGGCAGGAAGTGAATGATGTTATCAAACGAGCAACAGCCGGTGTCTCAATTGAATTTATTGAGATAGACGTAACATTAACAGGTCTTGAGGTGCTTGCTGATCCACTCCTTGAAAGGGTGTTCTTCTGTCTGCTTGACAACTCAGAGAGACATGGAAAATACGTTACACGATCACGGTTCTCATGCCGGGATGAGAATGAATGTTTGATTATCGTGTACGAAGATAATGGAGTTGGAATCGATACTCGCGAAAAAGATCGGGTTTTTGATAGAGGATATGGAAAAAACACGGGGTTTGGACTCTTTCTTGCCAAAGAAATCCTTGCAATATCTGGAGAGTCAATTACTGAGAAAGGAGAACCCGGAAAGGGAGTTGTATTTGAGATTAGATTCCAACCAGGATCATTCAGACGTCGTCCGTCAACCTGACCACTATGGGTCCCAAATTACCATGTAGCTTTATCGGGAAAGGTAACTGAATATGAGGTATGAAATCAATGAGATGCACGATATGTGGACATATCTATAATCCAGATACCGGAGACGGGGAAATTCAGGCTGGAGTTGATTTTGCTGATGTCCCAGATACATGGAAATGCCCGATATGCATGGCTGACAAATC
The DNA here is from genome assembly GCF_003173355.1 of Methanospirillum lacunae. NCBI lineage: Archaea > Methanobacteriati > Methanobacteriota > Methanomicrobia > Methanomicrobiales > Methanospirillaceae > Methanospirillum > Methanospirillum lacunae. The sequence continues at coordinate 111,097 of NZ_QGMY01000003.1, forward strand.
CATGTTTATTACAGTATGAAACCGTCAAGGATCAATTCACCCAATAACCTTTACAATTTTTCCATCCTTTATCACCGAGACACGGCCACCACTTTCAGATACAACAAATCCAACTGTCCGGGTGACTGTTGTTATTGCTGCTGTTGATGAATGCCGGGTTCCCATTCCTTTTGGAAGAGATGCCTGACTGGCGTCTACAGTAATGTATCGTCCGGCAGCCTCAAGCATACCATCCCCTGAAACAACGAAAGCACCATCGAGAAGGGCATATTCTTTTAGCATCTCTCGTACATCTTTCTTAATAACCGTCCGCATATCAGCTGGATGACCATAAAACGGATTAAGAATAAGTTGACGGGAGCGGGCCATCACTCCATCACGGTCACCAACAAGAAAAGCTGTACCAACAGGTTTACCTTCGCGACCTTCACGTGCTATCTCAATACATGCCTGTAGAATGGCATCAAATACTTCAGGAGTTATATCTGTCCCTTCAATCACCCGATCACGCCAAATCCGGGTACTGATTCGACCTTCACCTTCCGGGGTCTGATCAGTCATATCAGTGCCAATACAAAGAAGGCCGGTAAGCTCCCCTGATGGTGTATAGTATGCTTTTGTTGTCCAGGCGATGTAGATTTTACCACCATCTCTTCTTTGATGTTCCATGATATGGATAGCAGTTGGTTCAGATTCATTTGCCACCCCAAGAAAAAGATTGAGAGGGGCAACAGATTCATGATCAACTCCGGGAGGGAGTAACATACTGATGTGATCTCCCTCAAGTCCCAGATCCATATATCCAAAACACCGGAGAGTCGCATTGTTTGCAAAGGTGATGACGCCATCTGGATCCATCTTAAGAACAAGTGTCTCAGACAACCAGAGTTTCTCCCTACATTCCCGTTCGGTCTCACGAAGCCTGGCTTTAAGTTCCTCAGGTTCGCGACGATCCTCAAGAAAAATTATTCCCGACGATACATCAGAATCCCTATGTAGAATGAAAACACTCACTGGGATTGGCCCTTCAGGGGTGATTAAACTCGCTTCATACCGGGTACCTGACTCTTCATCTGAAGAGAGCAGATCCGAAATATGGAGTCCTTTTATTTGATCTGATGATCTTCCTAAAAGGTTCAGACACGCCTGATTAAAATCAGTGATCTTACCATCTTCAACATAAAAATAGGCAAGAGGCATCGAGGCAATGATACGTCTTTGAAGATCATATCCTGTTCTGAATGAACGTTCCAAACGTCCCCGGTTTGAAGCCTGTCTTATTGAAGAAATCAGTGAACGGGACGCAGCCTGACCCGGAGAAATGATTGTTATACCAGCAGTAACATCAGTAACAACGAGAGAGGAATCAATAACATTGTAGAGCAGAAAGACACTGGAATCTCCCCGTGACCTGACGTCATGATTCCATTGTATTAGATCTAAAGAGTGGGTTGGTTCTGTAGAACCCGGATATCCAGGTCCAGGAACTAGAATAATATCAAAGGCAATTCTGGCATCCTGTACCTTCCCCGCCTGTAAAGAAGCAGCCTGGACCAGGTCAACCTCCATCTGACCGGTGAGATCAGAGACCAGTATATCACCGCCAGGGCCATGAATCAGAAGAACCCGGATCATTCCATCCCCATTGACTAACCAGTTATTCTGCGATAAGGTGTTCTATGTTTTTATTTATTATATGATGTTTTAGTCTGTCGGATACCTTGGAAAGTAATGATACACATTTATTGATCAGAATCACACGATGTCGTACTGATTCATATGGCGATAAAGAGGAGTCGGGTTATTGCGGAGGGGCGTGTGCAGGGTGTTGGGTACCGGATGTTTGTCAGGGATCTTGCAGCCATGTACCATCTAAACGGATGGGTGAAGAATTGTACAGATGGTACGGTTGAAGTAGTGATCGAAGGTGAAGAAGAGAGTGTTAATGAAATGATTGAGGCGATGTATGCCAGGGATTCATACGTAATCAGGGTTGATCGCCTCATTACTAAAAAGGAAACCCCGATTGGTGACACCGGATTTGAAATCCGTAGATAATTAAGGGCATATAAGAAGTACAACCATGCAATAATCGAGAATGTTCTAACATAAGTTCTACCGCTCGATAAACAGAATTAATTATCTCCTGTTTTCTTATGAGAACCTTGACATTACAGAAGAGTATATTTATTTATACTGTATGGATAAGATGCTATACTACTGGGTACATCGTCAATCATCGTGCCCTGTTTCACTCGGGCATAATTATGGAGATTAAATTATGGGCGAAGATTCTTTAGATATCGTCAATTCTTTTGACAGCCCTGCTGTACAATCATTGATTGATAATATTCCCTGCCCGGTCCTAATCATGAAAGAAAACCACTTTTGTGGTTGTAACCAGACAGCCGGGAAATTATTCAAATCTTTAGATAAATCATTTATCATCGGAAGGGATCTGCTTGGAATTTCTCCATTAAAACAACCAGATGGTTCAGACTCAGCAAATCATGTTGGATCCCTCCTCTCCCGTGTTACTCCAGGAAAAATTCTCAATATTGAGTGGAGATTTTCCCGTTCTGATAATACTACATTTGATGGGAAAGGAACGATACGCCAGACAGACCCGGCCTATGGGGACTTTCTTATCTTTTCTTTCATAGATAATAGTGCAGAATCCAGGGCTATCAGAGATATTCTCGAGATATCAGAAGAGATGAAGAAAGGAAATCTTCGCACACGAATCTCTTCTGAAGGATACCATGGGGATCTTGAGACATTAATAAACAGAATAAACGAGATGCTGGATGATATCCTTTACCCATTCAGAGATATGAGCAAGGTTCTGGTCAAAATTTCCAACGGCAATATCCATTCTCGGATAAACCAGACATATCAAGGAGATCATGAACGTATCAGAACGGCCGTAAATAGTGTCGCAGATGTTATCATAGAACTACAGAATGAGATACTTCGCATTACAAAAGCCGCACAGAATGGTTCCATTACCGAACGTGGCAATCCTAGTAAGTTCAAAGGTGCTTATGCAGAGGTAATCACCGAGATAAATGATATGCTCAACACGATCATAAACCCCGTAATGCAGGGATACCGTGTTTTGAGAAAGATAAAGGGAGGTGATTTAAGCGACCGTATGGAGATAGAATGCGTAGGAGACCACGCAAAACTGAAGAATGCTATTAATAATGTGCATGATTGGCTGACTGAGTTGATAGTATATGTAACACGTATTTCAGAGGGAGATCTCACAGCCTCGATTAAAAAGGCGTCTGATCAGGATCAGATATATGAACCCCTCATGAAGATGCGTGACAATATCAGGTCACTAATTGATGATGTAAATGCTCTTGGAAAAGCTGGGACGGATGGAAAACTGTCAGTCAGGGCTGATCCAATGCGTCATAAGGGAGAGTTCAGAACCATTATCGAAGGGATGAACAAGACTCTTGACTCTGTAGTTATTCCTGTCAATGAGGCAATGGTGGTTTCTGAAACCTATGCTAATTATAATTTCGCACGACGGATAAATCCTGCTTTACCCATGCTGGGAGACTGGGCAGATTTTAAAATCGCGCTAGATCAGGTCGGATCCAATGTCTCTCAGGCAGTCAGCATAATTAATGAGCAGGTAGTTAGCCTGAATTCAGTCGTCACTCAGACTCATGGAAGTATTAACGATGTTAGTCAGGGAACAAATGCTCTCGCAGATATCGCCCAGGCTGTGAGTCTAAACGCAGAGAGAGGTAAGGATGGGATTGCACAGATTCTGAAGGCCATGGAAGATCTCGCAATAAATGTGACAGATGTTTCAGCACGGGCTGACGAAGTGAATCACCTGGCAATAGATACGAGTCATCTCTCATCGAAAGGAACTGATCTCGCCAAAGGGGCTGAAAATGGAATGGAAGAGATAACCCATTCCACAGATCAGGTTGTAAAGATCGTTCATGAGATTATGGACGAGATGAAGACCATCAGTAAGATCACAAAAGTCATTTCAGATATTGCTAGCCAGACAAATCTTCTTGCACTCAATGCTGCAATCGAGGCAGCCCGGGCTGGAGAGGCAGGAAGAGGATTTGCAGTAGTGGCAAGTGAAGTCAAATCACTAGCTCTCGAATCACGTCAATCAGCAGAAAATATCACAGGTATGATAGAGAGTCTGCAGAAGAAAACCGAACTTGCATCAAGCACAATGGATCAGAGTGCAGTGTCTGTCCAGAGTGGAGGAAAGGCACTTTCTGAGACACTCAAAGTATTCAACGAGATCATAGGATCTATTTCCACAATCAGTGAGAGAATGGATCAGGTTGCACGATCAGCTGAGCAACAGGCAGCGGCAGTTGAAGAGATCACTGCTTCTATCAATGAAGTAAATGAGATGGTTATGAATACATCCAAAGAAGCAGTATCAGCAGCAGCAGCAAGTCAGCAGGCGGCAGCAGCAACAGACCAGTTAACAGACCAGTCTGAACTGGTCTTTTCAGTCGCAACCCGTCTGCATAGTGAGATGCAGAAATTTACAGTCAGTTAAATTGTTTACCCATTATTCACCTTTTTCAGGTGAAAAAGATACAGGTTTCTCTGTAATTTCTTCACGGCACAGTCAATCTAATCCGGTGCTGTCCAGTATAAATTGTCATTTTGGGAGGACGGACAAAACCTGCAATAGTCATATTGGTATTCTTTGCAAACTCGATTCCACCAGCAAATGCCGCGTTGTTGCTGATAACGACAGGTATTCCAGCACGGTAGGCTTTTGCTACCATATCAACAGGGAGCCGACCGGAACAGACCAGATAACAATGGTTGATGTCCACACCTTTTTGAAGTGCTACACCTACCGCCTTGTCAACAGTTGTGTGACGACCCATGTCCTCAACTCCACAGATCACTTCTCCATCCTCTCTTATTATCAGGCTGCAGTGCATACCACCGGTACGCTTCCAGATAACTGAGTACTCATTTACCTTCTCCATCGAACTGAAGATCGTGTCCACCCCCAGGCACATCCCATCCGGGAGAGGAGGTAGTGAGCAGTCAGGGAGAAGATCACGGCATGAACCCCCAGAACTATTTTTTGAGAACTGTCCTTTGATGGTACTTTCAGAATTACATTCAGATAGGACTCTGATTTCAGGCAGATCAATATGTATTGAAGTGATCTCCTTGACTTCACGGATATACCCCTCACATATCAGATGTCCAATTGCAAATGATTCAAGATCGACAGGGGTAATTGAGAGATCTCCGATGAGAATGTCATTGAGAAATAGCATCACCCGTGATTCAGTACACACCTCCACTGAACTCTGATTGATAGAATCACCAGATACTTTAACAGACGAATACATGATGGTTACACCAGGGATACCCTCATTCTGAGAAGACATACAGATCCTCTGTGATTAGAAGTGTAGTAAGGATGATGATGCAAAGTTTTGTGATAGATTCAGGTAAAAAAGGGAAAATATAAGATAAGCAGTCAGGAGGGATTCCTGATGCTAGCATTCAGTTATCTTACTTTATTTTTTCTCATGATCCAGAGGGTGGATATGAAGCACTTCTTCTTCAACCTCCTCAACCCGGTGAACTATCTGATCAACAAGTGAGAGAACAGCTGGCATTACTGCTACTGCACCGATCAATGAGAACATTACTGCAATGATTGTTGTAAGTCCAAAGTTGCTAATGATCGGAAATGACGAGAGGATCAAAGCAGAGAAACCAAAGAAGGTCGCAAGTCCTGAAACAAGAATTGCTGATCCAATCTTTCGGACACTGTTTTTGATAGCCTCGATAACATCATCGGTAATCTCTCTCTCCTCCAGATAGCGTTCCATCACCAGGATGGTATACTCTGCAGCAACACCTATCGTCATCGAACCGAGACATGCTGTCATCGGGTTGTAATCAATGCCGAGAATATACATTGCAACAGCATTCCACCCGACAATGGCTACTATCGGAACTATTGGGGTAAGTGCATTGATATTACGATATACCAGACCAAGGAATAAAGCCACGAGGACAAATCCCAGGTATGTCATTGCTTCTTTACTCTCAATCAGCTGGCTGATCAGGGTGGTGAAGAGATCAAAGCTACCGGTAATACTGGTCTGGATTCCTGGTGGAGGTTGATGGAGCTCGAGATCACCTTTCATCTGATCTTTCAGATTACTCTTTGCAGGAGTTTCCATCTTGGTTGTATACAACTGAATGACAGCTTCTGTTTTTCCGTTCAGGTACTGTTTTTTCGTTCCTGCAGGAATTTTCTCCAGAGCATTATCAAGTTCACTCTGGGTTTGAGGCATCGTCCCATTGTTATAAGTGATTACATAATCTGCAATACTCACTGCATTGGTAAGTCTTGTCGGATGAAGATCCATCTCCAGGGTTGTGAACTCTTTCATCCACTTAACAGTGTCAAGTGCAAGAACATTATCACCATACACAAGAATTGGAGCCGGATCAGTGGATCCCACGATCCTTGTCACCTTGTCAAGCGTGACCTTTGCCGGCATATCAGGCGGAACAAAGGCATTCTGATTGGTGTCAATAGGGATCCGGGAATCCATCTGAATTCCAACAAATGCAACAAAGAAAACTACAAGCAGAACAGGCACCGGGTTCTTTGCAATACCTACTGCAAGTTTGGACAGGCCGAAATCAATACTGTCAGTAAGCTTTGACTTTCCAGCTCCTTTTGCTTTATAATCAATCAGAATTGCAATAAGCGGAATTCCAATGAGAGATGTCAGGTAACATACAACCACACCGATGATACTCACAAGACCGAAGCCCTGGATCATCGGGACCGGGGAGATAAACATGGCGAAAAAACCCATTGATGTAGCAAGCATTGCATACATCACAGCCGGGCCGGTTTTGGTTACCGTTATCCGGATAGCTTCTGGAAGTGGGTGCGTGCGTGCCTCTTCTTCAAGACGCGAATGGAACTGAATAGCATAATCGATTCCAAGTCCGATCATGACAGGGAATGCAGATATGACCGCCATACTCACGGTCACGTGCCCAAGTCCTACCACACCAAAAGTGAGGAGTAGTCCTATCGTTACTATCAGAACAGGCAGGAACCGGTGACTGACATAAGAGAAGAGCAAACCCATTACAACAACCATTAGCAACAAGGCTGCCATAATGAGAGTCATCATGGATTTACCCATCTCATTCTTCATCTCCATGCTGAAGGCTGCATCACCGGTTAATTTTACAGATAAGCCAGGAGGGATATCAGTACTGTCGATGAATGAAAGAATATTCTTCATCGCAGATTCTTTCTTTGTGTCACTAAGGCCCGGTTCGAGGGTCACCATCGCCATATTCAATAGGTTAGATGGAATGTACCGCTTAAGAACCGAGGGAGCAATCTTCTGCTCAACTTCTGTGACTTCACCGGACGAAAGCGGAAGGGTGCCATTGTTTGCCTGCTTGATTACATCTGTGACACTGGCAGTGCCTGAAACATACTGAAGTTTCTGAATCGGCCCCATGATCGAGTCGATGTAAGCAAGAATTTCAGGACTCGTGGGATCGTTACATTCAAAGAGCAGAACAAGAGTGTTCTGCTGGAACGTGTCGGAATAATGGTTTGAGATGATACCGCTTTGTGAATTTTTATCAAGATAGGTATCATTTCCGGTAGCCATGGATATCATGCTCATCCCAACAAGGGATATCAGCATGAGAACCAGCATTACTTCAGCAAGGAGCCGGGGCCGGTGAACCACAAGATCTGCAACACCGGAAAAAAATGATTGCATAGGTACCTCACAACCGGAATGTCGGTTAACGGACCTGCTTCTGGCGCCGGGTGTGAATGGTATATCCGGCACCGATGATGATTACGAGCAGTAGGGCAATCACGATTGGGTTTCCAAGCAGCGATGCAATACCACCGGAAGGCACAACAGATACTGGTACCTTTACAGTGTCAGAGATCTGGCTGTTATCAAGGGCATCACGATATCTAACCTCTGAATCGAGTCCATAGGTCTTCTGTGTGGCATCTGATGCTGTACTTATCTCGAACTTTGCTGTTCCGGACTCGCCTGGTTTAAGGTCTCCAAGGTATGCCAAATCATCATTGCTTGTAAAGGGATCTACTGCACTGATACGAGCTTCTGCACTGTATGCTGTTGCAGCACCATCATTGCGATAGGTGACAGAGACTGCCTGTTTCTTTCCAGGTGAGGTTTCACCTGCAGGGCTGGTTACCGTAAATGCAACTTTAGATCCAACCGGAACACCAAATTCCTCTACAGGCGTTTCAAGGGTTTCTCCGTCAGCGTTTTCATACGAGACGAGAACTGAGAGTGGATAGGTCTGTGGTTCTCCATCTTTGGAAACAGATACCTTGAACTTTGTATCTACTGTCTGCCCTGGTTCAAATGTTCCGATATACACAGTACTGTCAACAGGAACGATCGGGGAGTTGCCGTTACGGCTCAGTTTGGCGATAGCTTTCTTTCCAGTGTCAGCACCGCTGTTCTTCAATTTAAGAGTAACATACCCTGATCCACCTGCATTAATGTTTTCAGGAGTAACGGAGAGAACATCAAGATTGATTGCTGATTTGACAACGAATGGCAACTCTATCTGAAGTTCCTTCTTTATATACCGGTAGGTGAGACTATCTGTTCCCTGTTGATCAGCATCAGCGAGGTAGGTGTACTCAATGGTAAGCGGAAGAGTGTAGGTACCTGCTTTTGCATCGTCCTTTACCCTGATATCAAAGGTAACCTGACTGTTGTTGGATGCTTTAACATCACCGATCATCTGTGGATCTGATTTAATCAGAACCGGAGCATCTCCCGCTCCAAGGGTTACTTTTACCATCTTCGCAGTACTTGGAACATCGTCACGATCTACGATTCCGGTCTGAACCATCTTGATGGTGTTCAGGCCGGTATTCTGGATCAGAACCTTCATCTGAACTGTAGTTCCGGGAGTAAATTCATTACTTCCTGCAATACTAGCAGTGATGTTTGGTGAACCGGACATATACTTCGTTCCTGCAAGTGCAGGTGAGGTTATCAATGCTGCAATAAGCAGACCAAATACAACCAGGATGAATGATTTGCGTATCATACTTAAACTCATAGTAATTCTCATGAAATTTTTGTGTTGATTATTTTTCTTAGGTGTTGTGTTCGTAATGTGATGGACACAATTTGGACAGATTCATGCGTAACTTAAGATATATTACCGGATTTTTCCCAGAATAGAGGTTACCACCTCAGATGATGAACAGAGATTATTTAAATCATCTTCATCAAGATCCGCAAGAATCTTTATGATTTCGTCTTTAAACAGACGGTGTGCTTCATGCAGGTGTTCTATTCCAGTCCCAGTAATTGAGATGTTGATTACCCTCCTGTCCTTTGTGTCAGGCTGTCTTTCTACATATCCTTCCCTGATAAGAGAATCAACCAGACTTGTCATGTATGGTTTTGAGATATACAGTCGAGAGCCTAGTGCAGTCATAGATAATGTTCCTTCTTTTTTAAGAAGACCTAACAGACGGTACTGCGCGGTTTGTACACCAGTAATACCATGATCAGATTTGAATATCTGTTTGTGATAGAAGATCAGGAGAGCCAGGATGTTTCCGGCTGCTCTGTCTAGAGTTGTAACATCCATTTCAACTGTCTACTATCTACTTTAGTTCTTGAGGTTAATATTTTTATCATTGAACTATTCTTATGGAAAACCATCTCCGGCAGATTTTGTTACAGTTTCCTTCCTGCGAACCCCGAAGTAGTATCCACCGCCGACTATTATTGCGAGTAGAACTAGAATTGCCAGAGGATCAGCGGTGATCAGCCCAACTGCTCCGGCTGTGGTAACTTCGACTGGTACCTTAATTGTATCAGAAGTCTGACTAGTACCAAGAGCATCACGGAACCTGATTTCAGAGTCTACTGCATATTCTTTTGTTTCTGCATCGCCTGATGTACTGATCTCAAATATAGCAGTGGCAGTCTCTCCTGATTTAATATCACCGAGGTAAGCAAGATTGTCAGAACTCTTAAGCGAACCAACAGGTTTTATCCTTGCTTCTGCCAGATAAGCAGTTGTATCAGCATCATTGCGATAGGTTACCTCAATGCGCTTATTCTCACCCTGACTAATTTCTATCGGTTTGCCGACTGTTGAGAACTTTATCTTCGGTGCTACCGAAATACCCAGTCTTTTTACAGGAGTATCAAGAGTTACTCCATCAGCATTCTCATAGGTAGCGTACAGATCGAGAGGATAATTCTGACCTTGTGCATCTTTTGAGACGGAGACTTTGAACTTGGTATTTACCTCGTCTCCCGGCGAAAACGATCCAATGTAAACAGAACTGTCAACAGGGATCACTGGCGATCCTTCACTGCGTGCAATCTTTGCAATCGTCTTCGATCCTGATTCAACCCCGGTGTTCTTCAATGTTGCAAGCAGGTATCCAGAACCACCGGCATTGATATCCTGCGCCTTAACCTGTGTAACATCAAGATTGATTGCTGATCTAACAACAAAGGGGAGATCAATTGTCATGTCCCGATCAGTATACCGATATGTGACACTTTCAGTTCCCTGTTGATCAGCCTCTGCCAGATATGTATACTTGACGTGGAGTGGGAGAGTATACTTCCCTGGACGAGCATCATCTGTTACCCAGATCTGAAAAGTAGCTGGTTTTGAATTGGAAGCGGCAATATCACCAAGCATCTGTGAGTCAGATTTTACTACTACCGGGGCATTGCCCGCATCAAGTGAAACCAACGTCATTTTTGCGGTACTAGGGCTGGCATCACCATCTAATACACCAGATTGTGCCATTTTGGATGATAGCAAACCCGTATTCTGGATAGAAACTGTAAAAGGATTTGTCGAACCGGGAGAAAACTCGTTGCTCCCGGATATGGATGCAGATATGGCTGGAGAACCGGAAAGGAATTTGGTATCAGCTGATACTGGCAAACATACCAGAGCAGCCAAAACTACCAACATCAGGAGAATACCTGATGCCTTTCGGTATTCCTTTCCTCCCAGGACACCTGCTACCAATAGTTGATGTTTCATACGTGTACTCAATCGTGTTTGTACTTACAGATGTAGTTACAACATCATGTTAATGGTTGCGGTCATTTGTTACATACAAATGCAAATGATAATTGCTACACAGAAGAGTAACATATTTCGGTTCTTATGATCCACATATCAGCATGCAACGGATCGCAGAGGAGCTCGCACGGGTTAAAGAGCTACTCAGGCAACAGCATCAGGGGATGACTATCACCGATATTGCTGAAAAATTAGGTAAGAACAAGCATTCAGTCGGGAGATATCTGGATATCCTGCATGCATCAGGCCACGTCGATCTGAGAACCTTCGGTATGGCAAAGGTGTATACTCTTTCATCCAGAGTTCCCCTCTCAGCCCTTCTCAGTTATACAACCGATCTTGTAATGGTCGTTGACAAAAATCTCCGGGTACTTCAGGTCAATGATCCATTTCTCTCCCTTATTGGAGTTGACAAAGATCAGGTATTATTCCAGGAGATTAGATATATCGCAGCACCGGATCCGGCAATTCATACCCTCCTTGATATCATGGCGGAACAGATTTTAATCGGAAAAGATCTTGAGGAAGTGGCACTTGAGATTGAACCGAAGCGCTATTACCACCTAAAAGTAGTTCCAACAGTTTTTGAAGATGGTACCGCAGGTACAACAGTCATTCTAGAAGACAAAACTACTGAACGACTGGCACACGATGAGATTAAAAGAAGCAGAGAATTTTTTGAAGAGATGATCGCCAACATGAGTGATGGCTTGCTTGTCGTGGAAATTCGAGAGGGGAAAAAAGAAACACTCTATGTCAATAAACGATTCACCGAGATAACAGGTTATAGTAGTGAAGAATTGGCAACTATTGAGCCACCCCAGTTTGCCGGAAAGGAAGAAAAAGAAAAGGTTAGATGCAAATTTAAAGAAATGGGCGATAATCCTGCATCAATACAGGAGTTTAGTTTCTGGTCTGAGCGAAGAGATGGAAAATCGCGATACCTGAATATTAGGATGTCTTCCAACCGTTACGGTGATGCTGACCGATATTATGTACTTATTTCAGATATGACCGAGAAACGGGTTCAGGAAGAACAGCAACAACTCCAGTGGAAAGTAATGCGCAAAGTTGTAGACCAGTTCCCACATCCAATCTCCTGTTATCGCCAGGATGAACGAGTTTTTTTGGTTAATAAGGAGTTTTGCAGACTATTCGGATGCACCCATGAAGAAGAAGCGACAGGTAAAAATCTACAGGAATTACTTCCGGCTGACCTTTATCGAGCATTTGTTAATGGCGACACAGAACTTCTTAAACACGGAGGCCACAAAAGTGGATCAATTCAAATTTATTCGCCTGGAGGGAATATGAGAGAAGTCCCTATTGAAAAATCTGTAGTATCGGTTGGAGATAGTGGAGATCAGTATATTTTTTCAATTATTATTTCAGATTTTGATTATTCCGCGGGAAGTAATAAGAAATCAAGCGGATCCTTCTGAAATTTGTACTATAGAGTAAACACATATACTGGAATAATCATGTGTATTATCTAGAGACAAATTATTAAAGGACTGCTTCGGATATTGAAGATTTTGTTTTTAAAAAAAAGAATTCATTCATCAAACCTGAAACTTTATATACAGCTTATAAGATATAATTCCAGGTAAAACCTATGGCTGATTTACCAATTGCAGCAGTTAGCCGTATCGCTAAGGCGAACGGAGCAGAACGTGTCGGAGCAGATGCAGCTGAACTGTTAGTAAAAAAAGCAGAAGCATACATCGGAAAAGTCGCTAAAGAGGCTAATAAACTCGCATCTCATGCTGGAAGAAAAACAATTAAGGCAGAAGATATCGAGATGGCCTTAGAAAACATCTAACTTTTTTATTCGTTTATTCTAACAAATATCTCTTACATGATTATTCTTAGTGAATAGAGGACTCTTTTGATTGAGTGTCAGATTTTATCTGATTTCGATTGTATAGACTAGACTGACAATTATCTTTTACTGAGGTCAAGTAAACTGATATGTTCCTCTTGGAAACAGAAATTCAAATCTGGCACCAATCCCTGGTTTTCCTGTCTCTTTTATAGTGATCCCGGTAAGAGAAAGAATTTCTCGGACTAGAAATAACCCATATCCCGTATTTTTTCCAAAACCTAACTCAAATATCTGTTCTTTAAGATCCATGGGAATTCCAATACCGTTGTCTTCCCATAGGACTATCAGATTTTCAGTATCCAAATAATATCCAACCCGAATGTTTGTTACCACCTGGCCATGACGAATGGAGTTATCAAGAAGATTGAAAAATATTTTTTCGAGCATCTGATCAGCATATACCCTTACTCCTTTCAGTTTATTCTCAAAATTAATATTTGTCGGAATATATGCAAATGGCATACAGGAGTCAAGATCAAGCCATTGAGCAGTATGAGAACTCATATCCTGGTAAAATCGGGTAAATTCAATCTGCGCTTTTATAGTATCTGCAGCAGTTCTCATCTTCATAATATACTCAATTAATCCCGGCTCTGAGAACTCCATCTGAATTATTTCCAGAGAACCCTGGATCACCATTATCATATTCAGAATATCATGGCGGGTTATACTTGAGAGAAGGTTAAGTTGCTTATTTTTTCGGAGGATTGCATCTTCCATCTGTTTCCGTAAGGTGATATCCCGGAGTGATAATAAGACCGCTGGTGAATCGCGATATAGGATCTCTTTTCCTATTCCCTCAATCCATATCGTCCTACCTGATGATGTTATAGCCTGATAATCTACAGTATATGGCTCTATGACATCTGCAACATGCCCGATCTCATAGATTACACGATCATGTGATTCAGGAGAAATAAAGTCAAGGACATTTTGTTGACCTGATTCTATCAGGTCCTCAATATCCAGATCGAAAATCCTACCTGCAGCCTGATTTCCAAATAAGAGTATCCCCTTTTTATCGATAATAATAATACCATCTAAAGAAAGATCAACAAGCATCCTGAATTTTTCTTCACTCTCTCTGAGGGCATCTTCAATCTGAGATCGTTCTATTTCAGCAGCCACTTTACCAGCGATGATATCCATAATCTCTCTGGTTCCTTCTGGTGGAACCAGTGGTTTTCTGGATAATACACAAAGCACCCCAATAGTTTTTCCCTCATAATTGCGTATAGGTGTCCCACAATATCCGCGAAATTTAAATTGTTTTAAAATATCAGCCTCTGGGAAATTCATGATGACGTTATCAGTACAGATGTGAAATTCCTGTTCGCAGGTTTTTTCACAGGGTGTACCAGATAACGAATAATAACCGTCAGAGATTTCTTCTCCATCAAGTATCATTGAAATCGCATTCACTCCAGTGTGATCCGGGTTTAATTTTCCAACAATAACACAGTCAGCCTGGAGCCATGAGCGGAGAATGTTTGAAATATTTCGTACTGCTGAAAGTCCAGTTTTTCGAACCAGGGTTCCAATAAGTTTTTGAAAATTCGACTCTGTATCTCTGCGTTTAGTGATATCTTCACTAACACCATAATAGCCCGAGATTCTCCCTCTTATGTCATAAGCAGGTGTGCTACTGATATTGAGAACAACAGTACTTCCATTTTTATGCTTGAATAAAATTGTTGAGTCTTTTATAGGGGCAAAGTTAGAGAGTGCAATTACAGAATCATTGTATGGGTCATCCCTGGTTGCTGGGTCGAGAAGACTAGAAAAGTGTTCTTTCCCTACAAGTTCTTCGGAACGATATCCCAGAATCTGTTCTACAACAGAACTTGAATACCGATAGATACCTTCAGAATCAACTTCCCAAATCCATGTTCCAGCATTCTCGCTAACAGCCCTAAACCTCATTTCACTAGCCTTAAGCGCTTCATGGGCGAGTAAACGATCAGTAACATCACGAACTGTAATCAGTAATGCAGGGTTCCCTTTGTAAGTATGGATTTGCCCAATACTTTCAACGTAAATCTGCTTTCCTGTTTTGGTTATTGCTTGATGATGTGAACATAGAGGCTCACAGGTATTTCCTATCTGTTTGTATTGTTTTCGAACTTCTTCGCGTGATTCATCTGCAATAAATTCAATTATATTCCTTCCTATGACTTCAGAAGTATCCTCAAATTCAACCATTTGTACAGTGGCTTTATTAGAAAACAGAATCGTCCCCTGGAGATCAGTGAGAAGAATACCCTCATGACAACAATCAATAAGGAATCTGAACTTTTCCTCTTTTTCTTTTAATGCTGATACAGCCTTTTTTTGTTCGGTAATATCCTTAATTGATGAAAGAATGTGTCTTTTTCCGTTCACCTGAATTAACGAGGAGGATATCAAAACATCCCTAATCTTTCCACTTTTTCTTTGACTTTTTATTTCCATGCCATTGATGACATGTTTATTGCGAAGGGTTGAAATAAACCGTGATTTTTCATCTTTATCATAAAAAAGATTATTCAAACCGGTTTTATTCCCTACTATTTCATGAATGAGATACCCGGTTTCTCTTTCAAACGCTGAATTTACATCTACAACTGTTCCATCATCAGCAGAGACCAGAGTTAAGGGAACGGGATTATTTTTAAATACTGAACTAAATTTAGACTCAGACTCCATTAGTGCATCTTCAGTGAGTTTCCTTTCAGTAATATCCCTAATTGATACAAGTACGGCCGATGATCCCTTGAAACGGATTCTTTTTCCGATGGTTTCTACCCAGATATCACGGTTTTTCCTTGTTCGTAATTTATATTGGGATGACTGTTTATTAGTACCAAGGAGAATCTGATCAATATTCTGTTTTGCTATATCGTGATACTCTGAAGAAAGAAAATCATGAACATTAGTTCCAATAAGTGATTTATACGTATATATGTCAACTAATTGACTGGCAGCATTATTGAGAAAGAGAATATCTCCAGAATAATTGATGATAATAATACCTTCGAGTGAATTCTCAACAAGTGCTCTGAATTTTTTTTCGCTTGCCCTCAATTCCTGTTCATTCTTACGTACTTCATCAAATTTTTCATGAAGTTCTTCTTCAACACAGGACAATTGTTCATATGCTGAATGTAGTTCATTATTTTTGAGTTTAACTTCTTCTATAATCCGGTTTTGTGCAGTTATATCCACAATTGTGGTGAGAAGAGAGGGGGATCCTTTTATAGTAACAGGGGTAGTCGAGAGGAGAGCTTCTATTTTTTGTCCCCTCATCCCGGTCAGAGTTATAGGCACATTGCTAACAAGTGACTTGATTTGACAAATACTGTTAAACCAATAGGAATAATATTCAGAAAATAACCCAAGTTCACCAAAAGTTTTGCCAATTACTTCATCCTTAATACAACCACATAAATTCAGGAATGCAGTGTTGACAGTTTGAAGGTAACCATTTTGACAGGATATTGTAACTATTGGATATGGACTTGAATCAAAAATGGTGTGATATTTTTCTTCACTTTCTATGAGAGCCTGTTCTGCAATAAAGCGATCATCTTCAGCCTTTTTTTTGAGAATTGCCTTCTTTAATTGATTCGCTAATTCTGCAAATTGTACTTTGGGTTTTCCCCCTTTTTGTAAATAAAAATCAGCACCTGCATTAAGCGCCTTTATGACAACCTCTTCACGCCCTCTTCCAGTAAATAAAATAAAAGGAAGGTCAGAATATCGGCTTCGAATCTCGTGAAGCAGTTCAATACCATCCATGCCAGGCATTTGATAATCTGATACTATCGCATCATATTGGTTCAATATTAAGAAGTCCAGAGCATCATTTGCAGATTGGACAGTAGTTACAACAAATTTCCATTTCTGCTCAAGATAGAGTTTTCCAATCTCAAGTAGAGTGGGTTCATCATCAACGTAAAGAACCCGATACGTGATTTCTGTAGGTGTACTAAGGATTGGCATATATTTTATGGATAATGTAAGTGGGTCAGAGAGAGGAATCCAAACCACCATTTCCTTCCCTTTATTCAATCCATTGACAAATATTACATATTTACTTTAATTAAGTTTATCACTTAACTATGATTTATGGTTGAAGACTAATATCTACATCTTTATTAGAACCATGTGTTTCATAAATTTTATAATCCAGACAATCTGTTTTGAACAAAGTTATTACTAGTATCAATTGTTTTTAGCTATGAGATAAAATGGAGGTTACTGGCGCCTATTCATACCTACATTTTTGACAAAATCTTTTATAGAA
This sequence comes from Methanospirillum lacunae, assembly GCF_003173355.1. Taxonomy (NCBI): domain Archaea; kingdom Methanobacteriati; phylum Methanobacteriota; class Methanomicrobia; order Methanomicrobiales; family Methanospirillaceae; genus Methanospirillum; species Methanospirillum lacunae. Next base: position 128,421 of record NZ_QGMY01000003.1, read on the forward strand.
TTACATTTTTTGAAGAAGATTACTGATATTTAAATTATCAGCCAGTATAATATTTCTTTATGCAATTCATCAGGGTCAATGCTAGTTAAAATGAAGGGCCTGTTCTTTTCTTAACTTAGCAGATAAAATTCTTCATTTACTAAAAATGAGATAGTTTTCAAGATGAAATTAGAATTGTGACTTATAATAGATAATATATTACAACATTAGGAAGCTGATCAATAATATTAATAGGAGTATTTTGGCGCCAATAGAGGCATCTTCATCTTTCAATATCCACAATAGAATGGAGTATTATTCTGATTTTAAAAAAATACAGCTGTGAATTTAGTTACCATAATTATTAGAGTCCTAGTATGAATAATTTTATATTTTTTCATATGTTCGATATTATTGGAAATATATAGATATTTAAAAGCGAGATATACTTCAAATTTTGTGAGCATGTAAAATGAATCAACGGGAAAAATTTAAATTTACATGGGAACTTATTGGAGATCCAACTGACGGAAGGCCAAATCTGGGCCCTCTTGTTCCTCTTGAAGTTTATAGGATCATGCAATATTGTTTTCGTGAGGTCGTAGAGGAAAAATATGGCGTTGAACAGGGTGAATCTATTATTTATGAGGCTGGAAAAAAAGCAGGAGTAGGTTTTTATTACCATGTTCTACCAACTACAACAGATCATCAAGAATTTATAAGAACCCTTCAGGATGCACTAAGACAATTAAAGATTGGCATATTTAGGATTGAGCAGGGAGATTTGGATGGTAATCTCATAACTGCATCAGTTTCAGAAGACCTTGATTGCTCTGGTTTGCCTGAACTTGGATACGGTGTATGTACTTATGATGAAGGATTTCTGGCTGGGATTTTTGAACAATATACAGGGAAAAAATGCCGGGTGCGGGAGATAGATTGCTGGTGTACAGGCGAGAGAACCTGTCGGTTTAGTATTGAATTTTGTTCATAAATTAAGAATGATAATACCAAAAAAGAATAATTTGCCTTCTAATGCTGAAGATGAAGCACCTGAATCTGATCTAAAACAGGCACTCAATCTTATTTCATCAGTCATTCAGACCAGAGGGAATATACCTGATATCCTTCCAGGGACACAGGAGGAACAGATATTACTCAGGTCAATCCTTATGACTTTGAAAAGTTCACAATATCATTTACTTGAAATATCTGATGGAAAACTGGATTCAAATATTGAATTACGGGGTACTTTTGGTGGAGCATTAAAGCATCTCCAATCAAATTTAAGGCACCTCACATGGAAAACTCAGGCCATAGCAAAGGGAGACTTTAGCCAGAAAATCGATTTTTTACATGATTTCTCAGTTGCATTCAATTCTATGGTTCAGGAATTAGAAGATGCAAAGAAAACACTACTTCTAAAAAACAATGAGATCCAAGAGGTCAATAGGTCATTATTTATTAGTACAGAGCAATACAAATCTCTGATCCTTACATCACCAATCTCAATATGCGTAATCAACAATGAAACAGTTTTACTAGCAAATCCTGCTTTTCTTAAATTACTCCATATTTCTGATGAAAAACAAGTAGTCTCCAATTCATTTATTCAATATATTCACCCAGATAAAATAGATCATTTTTTAGAGCAAATGTCCTTATATGGGGAACATGAGGTAAACTGGAACCATTTTGAAGAGGAGATGATCTGCGAAAATGGGGAAGTTATCAATACTGAGTTTGTGGTGACTGATATTATTTTTGAAAATAAACCCTCAATCCTCTTTTTTATTTATGATATCACTACAAGAAAAAAGCATGAATTACAGATACTCAATTCACTTCAGGAAAAAGAAATCCTCCTTAAAGAGGTATATCACCGAGTAAAAAATAATCTTCAGATAATCTGGTCTCTTCTTTCAATCCAATCACGACAAGTCAAGGACGAAACAGTAAAAGTCTATTTTATTGAGTGTCAGAATAGGATCAAATCTCTTGCTTTGCTTCATGAAAACCTTTATCGAACAGACAATCTTCGTGATATTAATTACGGACAATACCTTACCCAAATCACAACAAATTTAGTTCAAAATTATTGTTACAATTCAAAAAATATATTATTAGAAATAGAAGCATTTGATACGACAATTCCACTCTCTCATGCTGTTCCCTGTAGTCTCATTGTCAACGAGATGGTGACAAATTCCTTAAAATATGCATTTAATGAAACAGGAAAAGGAACTATCAGAATACTATTCCAGTACGACCATGCAAATAAGATATATTTTCTCGATTACCGTGATTCGGGTCCGGGATTTCCAGATGAAATAATACCACATCAAACAAAATCACTGGGTATCCAATTGATATATGGACTTACAAAGCAACTAAAAGGCACGGTATTCCAGGAGAATGATAACGGTGTGCATTATATCATTAAATTTCCATTTAATCCAGACCAGGATGAAATATGAATAGTGAAAGAAAGAAGATCCTCATCGTTGAGGATGAGTTCATAACATCTATGGATTTAACTGAAAATCTTGAGTCAATGGGTTTTTTAGTACCTGCTACCACTGATGTAGCAGAAGATGTTTTGCCTCTTGCCCGGGAACATTCTCCAGATCTCATATTGATGGATATTAATCTGAAAGGGGAGATGACCGGAGTCGAGGCCTCTAATCTTATTAAAAAAGAACTTGATATTCCAATAATATTTGTAACTGGTCAATCTGATGAATCTACTATCTTAAAAGCAATAGAAAGTGAACCTTTTGGATATATTTTAAAACCGTTTGATGATCGAAGTCTCAAAACTTCTATTGCAATGGCGTTATACAAGCATTCAGTTGAACACAGATTAAAATTGAGTGAGCAGCGATATCGAACGATTGCCGAATCTTCTGATAATCTTATTGCAATTCTGGATGTTAATAATAAGTTTGAATATATAAATAAATCAGGCTTGAATTTATTAAACACACTACCAGAAAAGATAATCGGATCTTCAATATCGGAAATCATCCCATCTTCGAGTGCGAATGAACTTCACCAGGAAATAAATAATGCCAGGCAATTACACGAAAAAAGACATATTCAGGTTCAATTATTTATAAAGGATAAAGAAATATGGATTTATTCAACATTTATTCCATTAAATCAAGGCAATTCTAACAATTCCCAGATTCTTTGGATATCTTATGACATTACAAATTCAGTCCATCTCCAAAATAAGTTGAATGCTGATGGATTAATCCAAATTGAAAAAAATATGGAGCAATTTCAGATTTTAAACGATGAAATCAGAAATCCTCTCGCAATTATTGCAACTTGTGTGTCTCTTGATGAACCTCCATCCGGGCCTCAAATTCTTAAAGCTGTTAAAAGGATTGATGATTTAGTAACAGAACTGGATAAAGGATGGATCGTTTCCAATAAAGTACGAACATTCTTGATGCGTCATTATCAACATGGAGAAAATTTGAAATCGTAATGTATATTTCTGAATCAGGCTTACTCCTTCCTTTGAAAAAAATCTTGAAATAATTACAAACCTTCTCCATACCGGGCTCATGATTCAGTAGTTTGGTAGATTTTACGAATATCAACAGGATTATTACGCCATGAGTTATACAGTGCTTTTTACAGGCCTTTCACTTCTGGCTGGAATGCTCTTATTGAGTCTTTTTATCGGTACATTAAGAACATCAAAAAATAATGTTATTGCTCTAACTTTATTCGCTTCATTAGCCGTATATTGCTTTGGATATGCCCTAGAATTACAATGTTTTCCTCTTCCGGTTACACTCCAGATTATTGGAATAGAATACATTGGAATCGCTATTGCCCCAGTAGCGGTATTCATCCTTGTACTTAGATATTTAGGATTACAAACTCAGACAATCAAAAGATTGATCCCATCTCTTCTCATAATTCCTTTATTTTCCCAAATAGTAATATGGACTCCTTTGATCATTCCTTGGTTTTATGAACAGGCATGGATGAACACTACATCCATTCTTCCAGGATTTGAAATGATTCCAGGTGTCTGGTGGTATATTATCTCAATATGGAATGTACTCTTACTCACTATCAGTTTGATTATTTTAATAATAAAAACAATTAGAAACCATGATACTAATTGGAAATTATCTATTCTTATTTGCATTGGAGTTATCGCCCCATTATTAAGTTTTTTTTTAAATTTTTATCTGAGGCAATCGATTCCAATAGATTCCACCCCATTTTTTTTAATGATTACAGGAGTGACCCTTTTTCCTGCGATAAACAAACACAATCTACTAAATATCGTTCCAATTGCATACGCAACAGTATTTAATACTCTTGGCTCAGGTCTAATTGTCCTTGATAATCAGGGAAATATTCGTGAAATAAACAAAGAGGCAGAAAAAATTTTTTCAGTTTCAAAAGCCGCAGTGATTGGAGAAAAAATTCAGTCAAGTCTACAATTGGGCGATTATTTGTATAATATAATCGATCATTCATCAGGTAAAAGAGAAGAGATCTCAATTTCTCATTCTAAAAAAACTGAATATTACCTCATTGATATTATACCATTTAACGAAGGTGATTCAAAAAAATCAGGTAGCATTCTTATGGTTACTTGTATTTCAGAGTGGAAACAGAAAGAAGACAAATTAATTGAATATACAGAGCTTATTGAGATTAGAAACTCAGAACTAAATGGCGCCTATAAAGAGTTAAAAATAAAGCAAGACGCTTTGAAGGAGAGTGAAAAATCACTTAAAAAAGCTCATGAAATAGCAGGACTTGGAATATACGAATTAAACCTTTCTTCTAAACAGATTTTTGTTTCTGATGAGGTACTCACCATATTCGGACTTAACTCAGCAAATAAAAACCCAGATATTTCTGATATTTTAAAATTGGTAAAACCATCCTATTTTGATCTAGTATCATCATCCTTTGACTCATTAATAAAATCAGGTATACCTTTTACAATCGAATTCTGGATAGTGAGGTCTGATGAAAATGAATGTGCGATAAGAGGAAAAGGGGAAATAAATCAGGAAGATTTAAATGGAGAAAAATATGTCACCTTCATTTTTCAAGACATTACTGAAAGAAAACTGATGGAGGAAGAAATTCAGGAGGCAAATTTAGAAAAAGAGATATTGCTCAAAGAAATTCATCACAGGGTAAAGAATAATATGCAGATTATCTCATCTCTCCTTTCAATGCAATCACGCTATATTAAAGATCCAGAGATTCAGATGATCTTTAAAGAAACCCAGGCACGTGTAAGATCTCTTGCATTAGTACATGAGCAGTTGTATCAATCAACCAATCTAAATAAAATTAATTATCGTGAGTATATTCAGAAAATAACTAAGTATCTATTGCAATCACACGAAATAACCAAGGGTACAATTACATGTAGTCTAGTCTGTCCAGATATTGAACTCACAATTGAAAAGGCAGTGCCCTGTAGTTTGATACTATCAGAATTGCTAACCAACTCGTTTAAACATGCATTTAGAGAGGGTCAAATTGGAGAAATAAGAATCCGGTTTTCATTTAGTTCTTTATCTAATCTTTATACACTTGATTATCAGGATAATGGTAAAGGTTTTTCAGAAAATATTCAATATAAGGAAGGAATGGGATCTACTTTAATAAACGGTCTTGTTAGACAATTATCAGGCCATATCTCATTTGAAAATGCGAATCCAGGTGTTCACTATTCAATAACATTTCCAGAGAACATGCCAGAAAAAAAGTGAACTAAATTAACCGTGAAAAATAAGAAAACAATGGAATTTATGCAATCAATTATTCAAACCGATTTGACCATACGAATTTTAGCCAGATGGTGAGAAATAAATGCGTACTCGCAGTGATAATCAAAAATCGATAATTCTAGATGTTTTGTCAGCGGAAAACCGCTCTTTGTCGATCTCGATGATTGCCCAGAAAACAGGGATTAACCGCCATACTGTTGCTCGTCATTTAGACCTCTTAGAAATGTTTGGAAAGGTAAGGAAGGTCGAAAAGGGTGTAGCAAAAAAGTATATGATTATTGAAGACATCCCAGTATCAGGCCTCATCGATCTGAGTGAAGATCTCATTATTATTCTAGATTCAAATTTTTACATACAATATCTCAATAGTGCTGCTCTGAAATTTTTTAAAACAACATTAAGTAATTCAATTGGGAAAAATCTATCAGATATATCGCTGCCCTTACTTGCAAAACAAACCATTCTGGATCAGATATCTAATTTTTCTTTTAAAAAGCCAATAATTCTTGAAATAAAAAATGAAGATCAAAGATGGTTTCAGATTACGATTCTCGGTTATTCTCTTTTACACGCACCAAACCAAATTGCCATTATTTTTACTGACATTACATTAAAGAAAAAAATTGAGACAGATCTAAAAATTGCACAGGAAAAGTATACAATTGCCTTTCAATCATCCCCTGATGCTATTCTTATTAGTGATATAAAAACCGGTGAACTAATCGAGGTCAATGAAGCTACCTGCACTATTTCAGGTTATTCACGTGAAGAACTTATTGGAAAAAATTCAAAGGAACTTGGACTTTTTAAAGATCCAACTATCAGAGACCGGGTAATACATAATCTATCATTATATATTTTGAATAATCGGTTGGATATAGAAATCGTTAGGAAAAACGGTAAGACGGCATATATATCATTAGTTACTAACGAAATCAAAATCGGAGAACGTATATGTCTCCTGTCTACGGCTCGTGATATCACCGAAATAAAAGAAGCCCAAGAAAAGATTAAAAAAAGTGAAGAACTGTACCGACTTCTTGCTGACAATACTCAGGATGTTATTTGGATATTAGACCTTACTACACAACGATTTACATATGTCAGTCCATCGGTTTATCGTTTACGTGGGTTTACACCTGAAGAAGTTCTTACACAGTCTATGCAGGAGGTCATGACAAAAGAATCCTATGAAAAAATTATTAGTAAAGTTCCACAAATTGTTCAGGATTTAAAAAATGGGACTATATCTCCCTATAATACTTCTCGGGTTGATCAGATTCGAAAAGATGGGACAATTGTTACTACTGAAGTAGTAACCAGTTTTCTTTGCGATAGAACGGGAAAATATTCTCATGTATTAGGAGTATCTCGCGATATATCCACTAGGATAAAAATTGAAGAAAAATTAAGAGAGAGTGAAAGCCAATACAAATTTTTAGCAGAATCAATAAAAGATGTTGTTTGGATTATTGACCCAACTGATCTTACAGTAAAATATGTAAGTCCGTCAGTTATAGGATTACTTGGATATCTACCAGAAGAGTTAATAAATGAAGGATTTGAGAAATTAATTCTCTCAGAAAATCTAGAAAATCTAATCCAGACTATCAAAGAAAGGTATCATAAGTGTATTCATCAAATCAAACATGGTTTGTTTTTTAATGATGAAATTCAGGTACTTACCAAAAGAGGAGAAAAAAAATGGATTGAAATTACATCACAATTCTCCCCTAACCCTACTTCTGGTAAAATTCAATTAGTTGGGATTGTTAGAGATATTTCAGAGAAAAAGAAAATTAATCAAGAGCTCCTTGAGAGTGAAGCAAAATACCGACTAGTTTCAGAAAATGTTCATGATCTCATCTGGATGATTTCTGCAGATACTCATAACATTTTGTTTGTCAGTCCTTCAATTCGAAATTACTATGGATATCTTCCAGAAGAAGTTATTGGTAGTCCATTTTCAGTATTAATTCCAGAACCACAATATAATGAAATGATGAAAAAACTTCATCAAAATATTATTTCATTTGAGTCTGGAGATGAATCTAAACGAAATTTTAGGTTTGAAATTGAACACCTTCATCATGACGGACATCGATTGATTACTGAAGTATCTACAACCCTTATTACAACTACATCTCGAAAGGTAGTCAATATCCTGGGATTATCCCGGGATATAACTGAAGAAAAACGTAATAAACATGCTTTAATGAAAAGTGAGGCAATGTTTAAAAGTATTTTCAATGAATCTCCCATAGGACATATTCTCTGCAATCATTACGGAAATATTATTGAAATTAATCCAGTATTAATGGATGAGTTTGGTATTGAGAATAACTCTGTACTCGTTGGACAATGTGCCTGGAACATAATTCCTTTAACAAATGAAGAACATATTACCATTCTATCAGGAAATAAAATTAGTCGTGAAATCAATATTTCTTTTGACTACTTATGGAAAATGAATATAATTCCTACAAACAGGTGCAAAACTGCAATTTTTGATATGAAAATTACTCCACTCCTAACGATGAACCCTGATGAAGTGGGATATTTAATTCATCTTCTAGACATCACAGAAAAACGAAAAATTGAAAAGGAACTAATAGCGAAAAGAACTCCATAGAAAAATCTAATGTGATGAATTATACTCCAAAAATGATATCGGTAATATTCGATTATTGAAAATGATAAAACCCAACTTTGCCACTAATCAAAATAAATGTGTTATTAGTGATGTTTGAATCCTCCAAAATA
>NZ_QGMY01000004.1 GCF_003173355.1 Methanospirillum lacunae
GTACTGACCTGCATAGAGGCTCTTGGTAGTTTCCTTGGTAACCTCGTACTCGAACGACATGTCGTCGTTAACGGATTCGGTTGCGTAGATAACCTTGTTCTTACCGAGGATCCACAGTGCTACTCCCAGTGATGGGTCGCCTTCTGCGGTACCTCTGACGTAGAGCTTGTCACCCTTTGCAACGACTGAGCCGGATGCAGTTGCCTGGATGTACGGCTTCTTGATCACGAGTGAGACAGTGTCGTACTGTGCATCATTCAGGTGATCCTTGTCGTTTGGTGCACTTACTGCGTAGATAGTGTAGGTTCCTGCATCCATCTCGAGGTTTGCAGTCTGCCACTTGTACTCGTAAGTGTCATCATCCTGAACATCAGCGACGTCGAAGGACTGTGGCTGGTTGTTGTTTACTTCCTTCTTTGGTGACTTGAGCATTGCACCTGCGGTTGGAAGGTTTGGACCAGTGATGAAGAGATATGTAGTGTCAGTCTCGGAGTTAGTTCCGGAGAGTTTGACTTCCTCACCAAGGTAGTAGCTCTGGTCGCCTGCAGCGACGATGGTAACATCGCCCTTCTCTACCTTGATATCGACCTCATCGGACTTGTACTGGTTGCCGGACTTGCGCTCGACACGAACGGTGTACTTCTTGTCCTTGGTGTCCTTGGTTGTCTTGAACTCAACGGTACGGGTACCACTGGAATTAAGTTTTACCTGTGCGTAGCACTTGGTTCCGTGGTAGTCTGGATCGTCGGGGACATCTTGCTTAACGCTCTTTCCTGCGCCACCCTCGTACTGGTATTTACCAATTTCGTATGGGCCGGCTGGGTCGTCCTGCTTAACGTTGTCCTGAGTGGTCAGGATCATCGGTGGCTGGTCGCCAGTTGCGCCGGTCATGGAGTTGGTTCCCTTAACCCAGAGAATGTACTCTGCGTTTGGAACACCAGTGATAGTGACGGAGAACGGATTGCCACGGACTACTGTGTCCTTGTTGGCCTCGATCTTTACCTGATCGGTGGCAATCTGGACGCTCTTGACTGCGGAAACGGTCTTTCCGGTGTAGTCGGAGCCATCAGGAGCCTTGTACATATCCTTCATTGCATTGGCGTTACACTCTGCCCAGACTGTGTACACACCGGCCTTGTACAGGCGGTTGTTGTTCTGGTCTTCGGCTGCGGTGTTCCACCCGTCGTTCTTTGCGAATTTGGTGTGGTCACTGCCTTCTCCGACCCAGTACCAGAGTTGCTGGTTGACGGTCAGAGCGTTCAGTGGCCAGGACTTGCCGTTGTTTCCAACGAGCTGCTGGTATACACCGCCGTCTGAGGTCTTGACCTTCAGCTTGAACGGACCATCAGCTGCCTGGTACCCTGGACGGGTTGCAAGGCTCTGCATGTTGGTTTCAACTGCAAAGTTGGCGTAGTTACCGACTGGAATTGCCTTGCCGGTGATATCCTCACCTGCGGTTGCATCCCAGATCTTCAGACTGAGGGAAGGCTCCTTCACGTTGAAGGCTGGTGCTCCCTTTGCAGTCTGGTTTGCGGTAGCCTGGCCATTCCATGCGTACCAAATACCGGTCTTACCGACGAAGATGTCTGGTGAGACATAGAATGCCTTAGCATCAGAAACGGTCTGAATGTCAGCAGGCTGCTCAGTATCTGAGTTGCTGCCTGGCTGCCACCATGCAATCTGCTTGGCGCTGCCGGTAGCTGCAGTCACATCAAGGTTCTTTTCTCCAAGGAAGACGTCTCCTCCCTGGCTGACCTTGTTGATTGCTGCAGATGCCGGAAGTGCAATAAATGCACATGCGACAAGCACCATCATTATTACTGCGATTCGTGCGTTCATTACATGTCCTCGAACAGTCCGAGTATACTTACACGCCCACCATTATTTAGACAACAATGTAGGCAGTATACATTTATTTTCAATAAATATAGTGATTGTCTATCATGGAAGGGGAGATTATATATCACAACTATTTTTTTACAGACCTGATGGAAAAAAAGATTCAAAAAAATATCTAATCAACGACAATTTTTGTCTTATTATTATTCCGGGAATTATCTATTACTAACAGCCTCTCATAATATTTGTTGTCTGTGGTTCCTGACAACATCCTGTAACGGATATCATCTTTTCTCTGGGCAGGATGAGATCTCCCCGTCTCACAAGTTTTCCTCCCTCCATGTGCTCACTAATAGTACCATCCAGAATATATTCTCCACAGACCAGGGATTTTTCTGTAGACATGGAACTGTTACTGTCTGATTTTCCGGTAGGAATTATGAGAGGAATATCCCGTTCTTCACCGGCTGTGATATTCGGGAGTTTTGCCATCCCTCCCTTGTACGTAGTGATGCCAGTGGGGCTGATAAGTCGTATGGTTATATATCCTTCCTGCAATGTTCTGAAACCTGAGTTTCGTATCCTGAGGAGGGCATATATCGGATCTCCTCCATGGATCTTTCCACTAATAAGTCTGAATACAACTTGATCGATGAGCGGTACTATTTCGGTGTCTGTTTCTCCACCTGAAAGAGTAGATGGATCGATCTCTTCCGGTGAAAGGGTGATGGCACCATCCATTTCTGGTGGTATAGTGGTAAATTCAATTGGAACAGAAATATTTTCTGTTTTTTCTCCGGCATCCCCCGGGCATAAGGCAGTTTCAGCTACGATAGTGACAATCCCCCGGTTGTCTGAAACATCATTTTGTGCCCATGTCTGTTTATTTGAATCTCCAACCAGGTATGTTCCAGCCTTTATTATCTCTCCTGGGTTGTATGACCAGAAAACATTCTGCTCATCATGTGAGCCGTTCACTCCAAATGCCCTCCATGGACCATACAGGGTTCCGTCTACGTGAACAAGTGATATCTTTCCCGGTGTATCTCCCTGTCCATAATTCCAGTGATGTGTACTTATCGACAGGACTTTCATACAAGAGGTAAATGTAACCAGGGTTGGTTTATCTGGACCATTAAAGAGGGTATCATTGTTCGCGTTGGTCCATGTTAGTTGATCTTTCGCTCCATTTGTGGTCGAAGTGAAAAACAGTGTAATTATTAGGAAAAAGAGAATGATCCTGTTAATTGCATTCATAGTTTGTCTGTGATCTGATAGTATTTAGCAGATTGATATTATACCAGCATCATGCATTGGGCAACACTTTTCCCCTGTAAAGATAAACGAAATAATCAGATCTGCGATTGATGGCAGCCCTGCCTGATCACGATCGACCGTCAGGAGATTCACCCGAAAACCAGTAATGGTCTGAAATCACTCCTTGGACAAGAGAATCGTATCATATACTTGCATGGATCTGTTTCTCCCGGCATACTTTTTAATTTTTGAATTATTTCTGTGTTGATTTTCATTAGTTTTTTTAACCATATCTGTGGTTTTTACCAATGGATATTTCGATTGACGTGGGTTTCTTTTTTTTCTTTTGATTTCTCCTGAGCCTTCTCTTCAGATTTGTGTAATGTATGATTTCACAATACTTTCAATAGAGTACCATTATTATTCCTGACTACGATGATATCCACTTACAATCCCGGATTCATGGTCTACCATGAATTACTCTTCATGAGAATGAGAGATGCCATCACTGAATCCAGTCCGGATAAAAAAAGTAGCCTTTCTTGATATTGGGACGAATTCGATTCGTCTTTTAATTGTAAGAATCTCCATAAACAGGACCTGGAAGATACTTACTGATCAAAAAACTGTAGTCAGGCTAGGTGAAGGAGAATTTGAAAAAAACAGGCTGAATGCTGATGCAATTAAACGAGCTGAAAATGTACTCACGAGGTTTATTCAGAATGCCAGAGAATTTTAGGTAGACGAGATCATGGCAGTTGCCACATCTGCATTACGAGAAGCAGAAAATAGAAATGATTTAATTGATCCGATCTTTTCTGATACCGGCGTCTCCATTAAGGTGATATCAGGAGCTGAAGAAGCGAGGCTGATATGGCTCGGGGTACGAAGTATGATCAGGAATAAGAGAACCAAGACGCTTTTCATCGATATTGGCGGGGGGAGTACTGAAGTCAGTATTGGTGATGTGAATGACCTCCTATTTTCATGTAGTTTAAAACTCGGAGCAATACGAACGACTCAGGCAGTTGTTTCAGCAGGATATCAGAAACCGTATACATCTATCATTTTTGAGAGTCTGAATAGTACCATCCTTGAAGAGTTAGGTTGTATCATTCCTGAACTGGAGAAACATTCGTGTTTTCAGGCATATGGGAGTTCAGGAACGATACTGGCACTTGAATCAATAGCACGTAATGTAAGTGTGACTTCCTCTGCTCATATCCAGGGTATTCTGACCATTCAAGAGTTGAAACAGATAATTAGGTTTTTGGGGAAAATACCACTTGACGATCGACGGAAGGTTGATGGATTAAACCCGGCCAGGGCGGATATTATTATTGCTGGAGCCTGTATCCTCATGGCAATTCTTGAGAAAGCAGAAGTACAGAAAGTACAGGTCACGTCCTATGGTCTTCGTGATGGATTACTCCAGGAGTATTTGCTGACAAAAGTGGATCCCGGAGCGATGGAAATTGGACCCACGAGACAAAATATTATTCAGGAAGTTGGAGAAATATTTCGAATTGATGTATCACATGCTGACAGGGTGCGAAATATTGCTGTAATGCTCTATGAAAGTGGGAAAGAGATTCACCTGTTTAATCTTCCTGATTGTTCTTTGGAACTGCTCATGCATGCAGCATATCTTCACGATATTGGTCATATAGTATCTTATCCTAAACATCATTATCATACATATTATCTGATTCGTTCCCTGCATCTTCCTGAATTCTCCAATGAAGAGAAAGAGATCATTGCACTTATTGCCAGATATCATAGAAAAAAAGTAGCGCGAGAAAAAGACGAACCCTTCTTAAAACTCTGTAAATCTCATCAAAAAATGGTAAAAATGTTGTCATATCTCCTGAGAATTGCAGAAATCCTTGATAGAAGTCATTATGGGAGAATTAGTAGAGTAACATTTAATAATTTAACAAATAAAGCAATAACACTCAACATCGAATGTCCTGATGATATATCACTAGAATTAACAGGAATTAATGATGATAAGGGCCTGTTTAAAAAGATCTTTGGAGTTGAACTTCGTACTACAATCAGTCAACTATCACAAAACGACATAATACACTCAGTATCAAGCGAATTGACATCTTAATAGAACAAAAAATCATGAATTAATCAAACTTCTGTAATTCATCCCATCTATGATCAATAATAATAATTATACTACTCAATCCCGGTCTAATGAATACATTTGTAATCAGATTAAATCCTGGATACAGACGCATCAGTACCTGATTTCTAAATCTGGTGATGTAACTTACCCTCTTCTTGAACGAATAAATTTTCTGGTAACATTTCACGCATCTCTTGATAATTTTTTTATGACCAGGGTTCTTGACTTTAAACATTATCTTGAAAAAGACGGAGTACTTTTTCCACACAATCAGGCTTTTGTCATAGTTCTCGAAGAGTTGTATGATCTGTTGGTTCCATTGCTAAAAATGCAGGATGAGATTTGGACTTCTTCAATATTTCCTAATCTTTGTGCCAAGGAGATTTACATCCATGATCAGAATTCTCTTGAATTAGAACAGCAAAGAAAATGTCGTGATTTTTTTTCCAGAGAAATCTTTCCTATCCTGACTCCTCTTGCCTTTGATAAAACTCATCCATTTCCGTATATTTCAAACTTATCTCTAAATCTTGCAGTAATTCTGCGAGAATCATCTCATTCCCCGGAACTCTTTGTCCGGATTAAGGTACCGGAAGACCAGTTTCCCCGTTTAATATTGTTTCCTGATGAAAAGCCATCATCAGAGAGTCCTTTGCGATATGATCTATTTTTTTTGGAGGACCTCATATCAGCAAATCTTGATCTTTTGTTTCCTGGAATGCAGATTATATCCTCGTATCCATTCCGGGTAACAAGAGATTCGCAGTCACGTTCATGGGGTCTGAATGAAACCTCACTGATACCGATGGATATTAAAGGTACAGAGGAACAAAGACGCAACACTACTGTCCGAATTGAGGTATCGAATGAAATAAACAGACCTGTTTGTGGAATGATATGCGATAATCTCTTCCAGTTTTCGAGGATTTTTTACCGGACCCGCGGACCAATAGGAATGGCAGATATGACTGCTCTTTATAATTTAAATCGGCCGGACCTTAAATACAGGCATTATGACGATACAATTACATGATTGCCTGATTCTTATCAATAATGGGCATACCTGCTAACTTCTTCTGTTTGATCTCTCATTTAATTATTGAGAGATACGTTATCCCAAAATGTATATTTAAATGATTCCCGGGCTATATATTTTATTAGTGACCCTTTTTGGAATCACAATTTTTTTGGTTCTGACAGGCACCGGATTACAAATACCATCCGAGAGAGTCCCAGGTGGTACTCACAGAATTGAAAGGATTGTTTGTGTATGAGTTACTAATTCTGGCTGGATGGAGTTTGGAGTAAATATTCTCCATGACCCTGGCAGACCTCACAATAAATGTCAATATATGGGAAACATTTTGGGCAGAGGTGGAGTGATGTGGAAGAATTAATAACCTGATTATCTGAATGTTCATTGATTGATCTGCTCTCCATATTATCCACTTTCATTCAAAACAGAATAATGATTTAGTATAGAATATCTAGAGAAAACAGATATTTCAATTCATATCTCCAGAGTCTCTCATTTTTAATAGAATTATATTGTCATAACCAGGAAGAATCTGTAATCAATATACGGATCAAATTGATGATGATACGAATTGTTGTTTTTGCCACTATTAATACAATCCTGACTGTATATGCAAAATGACTGAATTTATGCCATTTCCAACCACATGATTTCTTAGTGAAATAATTGCTTGGTACTAATACTCTCATTCATTAAAGTCGCACAAAGAATCTGTAAGATAGCATCCTATGAAGTTGAATAAGTGTCACGTAGAGGCTGGGCATTGAGTTCTGTGGAAAAACTCATGAACAAAAGAGAGAAAATTAAGACTCACATGGAAGAGTTAATTTAAATGCCCCTACTGAGTCCTTTATTTGTTGTATTGTCTTTTCATTACTGAGAACATCTTTTACTTCTTCACCAATCCCTTCGATAGTTGAGATTACGTTCATCTCATGGTCTTTTGCCCATATCTTCAGAGTTTCTAATGTGTGCTCAGTTCCACTCTCCATTGTGGCTGCTACAAAGATCACCTTCTTGTCTTTCAGTAGTTTTGTATGCCAGAGTGAAACGGACCGGTCAATCAGAGCCTTCACTGGTGAACTGACATCAGAGAAATAGACCGGAGATCCAATAACAATAAGATCACTGTGAATCATCCGAAATGCTATCTTTCCAAAGTCATCAGGTATAACACAGTGTCCTTTTTTCTTACACTTTAAACAGCCTTTGCAGGGCTCCAGATGAACATCTGATAATGAGATATTTTTCGTTTTAAGTCCTGAAATATTGGCCTGTTTGATTTCCTTTTCAATAGATCCCAAAATACACTTGGTTGCCCCTTTTCTTCTGTTGCTTCCGCAAATTGTTGTAATCTTCATGGTCATGCCTCAATTAATTTTAAAATGTTTTTACATTACCTTGCCAATAATGAGATATATCAGGAGGAGTCCTGCTAGAATACTTACCATTATTAGCGGTAGATTTTTTTCTATGATTGTCTGGTTATCATCAGGATTTACCGTTTTTAATTGATTAACCTCTTCTGAAATTTTTTGTATCTGGATTGATAGCAAATCAATCGTAGATTTCTGGGCATCATTCACCCTCCCTTCACCGAGAGTTAGAGTAAGTGAAGTCAGGCCTGATGAGAGTTTACTCATCTCATCACGAAGAAATTGGATGTCTGACTGGTTTTCTTTTTGTTGTTTATGTAAAAACTCGTTTTCCCGTTTTAACTCCCTGTTTTCTTCAGCAAGATTAGATTCTTTGACTGCAGCTATCAATCGTGAAACTACGTCCTGTCTGCTTATACCATTTAAAGATGCTTCCTGATCGATGAGGGTAATAATATCGTCAGGAAGCCGTTTTTCTATCTTATCAGATCCCATTGTGATAACCTCCTATGTTGTGAAATGTTTCAATTGGTATCCAACTACTTTTGTTCAGGAATTATGGGAATTTTTTTCCCACACTGGCAACAAAATTTTGCCTCCATCGGATTCTGATAATTACAGGTGCGACAAAGTCCAGGAATAGGTGGATTGAGTTTCTCTATCAGAATGGCAATTATTGCTTCTGATAAAGAAGTACACTTATTTGTAGTGACATATTGATCCAGACTTTCTTTCAGCTCAACCGGCATACGAAGCGATACACTAGCCTGGGATTTTCCTTTTGCTTTCGACATGTAATACAATAATCAATACGGCATGTAATAATTCTATCTACTGTTTGTTCTGTTGTGTATTCATTATTTATTCAACATGTATCTATGATGCCAATTTAAAATGTATGATTTTTATCATTTCCTGGCTTTAATTTTTTACTTGTATTGTGAATTGTGAGTGGATTATAACTTTAACTGGTGAACAGCAGTAAGTGTATTCTAAATACTGTGTCTCAACCTAAAAAGAATTTAGATTTATAATTAAAATCAGTATACTCTTTTCAGATCATGACCAAATCTGTCAAACTGGAATTGTGGTTTTTTTAATTCGGTTGAGGGTTTAATCTAGTCCATTGGATGACCATTACTTTTTGAAAAATATGTACACATCATAGATACCAGAATTTCTATTCGGATTTTCTATTATTCTCTTCGTATAAACTAATACGACAGAGATGATTGTGAATTCCATCCCCTTAAGAGAGCAGTCGATTCAAAACAAGACTGATACTCTGATTTCTCACCCGACCATTACAACTACAGATTCAAAAACACTTCAGAATATCTTGGATTATACTCCCGTTGCGATTCAAATTGTAGGCCCGGAAGGGATGTTTATTGATTGTAACAGAAAAACCATTGAGATGTTTGGGGCTCAGGTTAAGGAGGACATTATTGGTCGTCCTCCCGGGATATTGTCGCCTCCCATTCAGCGTAATGGAAAAAGTTCCTCTGTTCTCTCTCATGAGATGATTATTCGAGCGTTTTCTGGAGAAATAGTTAATTTCAGATGGGATCATCAAAAAATATCAGGTGAGATTTTTCCTGCTAATGTTACACTCAATCAGATTCAGTACGAGGGAAGAACATGCCTCATGGCTACGGTAATAGACCAGAGCGATATTGTTAATCGGATCAGTGCTATGTCTGCTTTAATAGCTAATGCTCCTTTTTCTATTCTCACTATTTCGCCTCAAAAAGAGATACTACATACAAACCCGGCATACTGTGAGGTTACAGGTCACACCAAGGAAGAGGCAAATAGTATAGGATTTCGGGATCATAAAGTGCTGTCCCGTGAAGGGGGATCAATTCAGGATGCTATCAGACTAAAGCAAACAGTATCTGGGAAATTTGTCTGCCATTTTAAGTCCGGGATCAAACATCTAGACTATACCTACATTCCGGTTCTAAACCATAATCATGATGTTGTTCAAATCTATCATATCATGATTGATCAGACAGACCTTATCAATAGATTAAATGAATTTCAACTTCTTATTGACAAGAGTCCTGCAGGCATAATCACCATGGATGTAAATGGTACTATATTATCAACGAATCAGGCTTTTTCTTCAATATCACAGATACCAATCCAGACTATAATATCCAAGAATATTCGTGATTTCAAAATAATATCACGAAAGGGTCCTATGGTTTCTGATGTGGTACGATCAGGTAAACCAGAAAAAGGAGAGCTCGTGATAGACTTTGGAAGCGGTCAGAAGATTCTGGAGTATAGTTATATTCCAGTTCTAGATACCAATAACGCTGTGGTCAGAGTGATAACCATGTATATCGATATGACCGGAGTAAACAGACTAGTCGAATATCTTGAAAAATCTGTTCAAATTGTCACTGAAAATATTGGGTGTATTGCTGAAGGGAAAACAACATTTACCACATCTGTTCTTCCGGCAGATGAATATACCAAATCAACATATGAAAATTTTGTAGTTATTCAGAAATCTCTTGATAAAGCTCGTTTGGCAATCAGTAATCTCGTTGATGATTTCATTAATATTTCTCAAGAGGCTGCATCAGGACATTTATCATATCGTGTAGATCCATCCAGACATCAGGGTGATTACAAGACCATAATTAAGGGCATTAATACGACTCTTGACTCTATTAGTCTTCCTTTACATGAAGCAATGCGTTTGTCAAAAGAATTTGCAGCGTATAATTTTACAGCACGGTTTTCAAGCAAACATGCAATCCAGGGAGACTGGGTTTCATTTCAAAATGCTCTTGATCACATAGGTGCAGAAATATCTTCGGTCTTATCTCATACCCTGGGAAATATTCACGACCTTAAAAAAAATACAGAAGAGGCCAATGCAAGCATTGAAGAGATCACTGCCGGATCAGGTGAAGTAACTTCTTTAATGTCAGTTATTCAGAGAAAAACTGAAGAGGGTGATTCGAGTACCAAGCAGATTCTCAACGCTATGAAAGATATGGTAGATGTTGTTGGTGCTGTTTCAATGAAGGCTGATGAAGTTGCATCCCTTTCCCAGGAGGCTACTTTATCAGCAAAAAGTGGAATTGAACTGGCTCATAAATCAGAACATTCTATGAAGGCGATTGCCAGTTCCTCTGACCATGTTGGGACAATTATATCTGATATTAATGTGCAGATGAATGAGATTGGAAAGATCGTCAAATTAATCTCTGACATTGCCAGCCAGACTAATCTTCTTGCATTAAATGCAGCAATCGAAGCGGCCCGTGCTGGAGAAGCAGGACGGGGTTTTGCTGTAGTAGCTTCAGAAGTGAAATCCCTTGCTCAGGACTCCAGGAAGTCAGCTGAAACAATAGCAGATCTGATAACATCACTCCAACAAAAGTCCGAATCTGCAAAAGATGCAATGACTGAATCCAATCAGGTTGTTTTGGAAGGAAGAAGGTCACTTGAGCAAACTTTGCAGGCATTTAATGAGATTGCACAAAAAATTGAGAATATTAGCAGTCATATCACTGAAGTAGCATCATCAACAGAAGAGCAGGCAGCTTCTGTGGAGGAGGTGACATCCAGCATACAGGAGATTGCTGATCTTACTCATATAATCAGAGATGAGACTGTATCAGTATCAAGTACTTCCCAAGAGATTTCATCAGCCCTTTCTCAAATTAACAAGGTTGTATCAAATATTGTTGTTATAGTTGATGGTGTATCTGATAAGATGGTACGATTTCAGGTCTGATTCTAAAAATCAAATCCTATTTTGTTAAAAGAAATATCTACCCTGTTTAATCATTTTATACATACATTTTCCAAAAATATTACTCCGAAACATTTTTTGATAAAATATACAACATGGGGTATTGGGTATTCTATTAAGTATTGAGAGAATTGAGAGAAATAATAATAAGCTTAATGCCAGATATCATATGGGGTGTGCTCCACCTCACAATAACTGTAGCAGAAATTTTTCAGTACAACTACAATTTTGATTCCGGTCTTATTGGTCGGACCGGAATCTTAATACTTTATCGTGGCTGTTTTCGCGAAGAATCCACTTGAAAATAATTGGTTTTTTAGCAGATAAACCTCAATATTATTTGAGCTTTAAATTGCTGTTTTTTTTTAATTTCTGGGTTTTAAAAAATTTTGTTTAAACGTGATTTTAATAAAATTAAATAATGTATTGGGCAGATCGGTTCTTTTTTGAAATATATTATGTATCATCTATTGAGATAATTGAGATAACCTATATGTTCTGTTCAGTCAAAATAAATGAGGGTGTTTTCACCCTTTAATCATTCTTATACTCTATGATGCATCAACAACCCCTATCTTATTGATAGGGCATCTCATCTTTTGGTAATGTTCTTGTTTCATTTAATTTTGGTTCTTGCGATGTGAATTATTCATTGGGTGGAAAATAATCACCATCGATTCTATAATAATCCGGTTTCTTTGTTATAATATTCATTATTGAAAAAGAACTGAGATAAATATCTCGTTAAGTAATTATTGTTGTTTTGTTCTTTTGACTTACAGTCTCTATAGAGAAGATTGAGAAAAACAATATGGTGATGGGGATATATTATTATTTGAGGTGCAAATCACCTCGTCATAAAACACACCTGGGAATAGCTTCCTAACTCCACGATATCCAATCCCTGTCTCATTAAAACAGGCAGGGATAAATTTTGATACTTTAGTTCCTATTGTCTGACCCTTTTTATTAATAATTGATGGTAATGAAATGTGAGGGTTTGAAT
This sequence comes from Methanospirillum lacunae, assembly GCF_003173355.1. NCBI lineage: Archaea > Methanobacteriati > Methanobacteriota > Methanomicrobia > Methanomicrobiales > Methanospirillaceae > Methanospirillum > Methanospirillum lacunae. The sequence continues at coordinate 12,430 of NZ_QGMY01000004.1, forward strand.
GGTGAAATGAAAAAACTCGTTTTCAGGTTTATAAGGGAAAAAAAGAGTAGTGTGTCGAATCGACGTACCGTAACCAGTTATGATTTGGTTCTATCGTTTCCCTGTCTTACAAGCCATGTAGCACCGATCACCACTACAAGTGTCAGGAAGATACCTACAATAATTGAAATGACACCTCCCAGGGTTCCCATGGTTTCTCCAAGTGAGTAATCCGGCATTGGTGCAGAATATGAAAATGTTCCAGTGCCTATTACCTCTGGATCACCATCTTCAGGTGCTGATCCTGTAAGATCTTTCTGTCCTGAAACCATAAGTGCAGTACTTTCCAGACCATCAGGATCACCTGATGCCAGAAAAACTGCGAGAACACCGATTACCAGTGCAAAAAGAATCCCGGCAATCAGGAAGGTCTTATTATCCATCATGCTGCAACTCCTACTGTTGAACTTACGAGATCGGGACGAGCTTTTGAGAGAAGGTAGATTACGACTGCTGTGACGATTCCTTCAATTATCCCGATTGCTGCATGGTAGATACCCATTGCCAGAAGGCCTGGCACAAGTGGGAATGTTCCAGCAAAAAACATCTCAATTGCACATGCCAGAGATGGGATAAGACAGGCAAACCATGCTGCTACTCCTGCTGACAGGAATGGATTTTTCACAAGTCTGTTAAAACCGTGGAACGTATAGTATCCAACAAATCCTCCAATTACTCCCATGTTTATAATATTTGCACCCATCGTGGTGAGCCCTCCATCACCAAAGATGAGTCCCTGAATGATAAGGACCAGAGAGAGAATAAAAACTGCAGCAAAGGGAGATCCTAGGACAATTGCCGCAAGTGCTCCACCTACCAGATGACCACTGGTCCCCATACTAACTGGGAGATTAAATCCCTGTAGTGCAAAAATCCCTGCAGCCAGAACTGCAATAAGTGGAATTTTGTCCTCGCTCATCTCATTTTTTGCCCATCTGATTGCGAGGGCCAGAAATATCAGAGCTATAATCCAGTATAAAGCCGCTTGCGGGATTGGTATAAATGCGTCTGGGATATGCATACAGTTTCATCTCTTACTTATGTCATCCTATATGTTACTACTAATTTGTATTTACGTGTGATCATTTTGTCAAATTGTATTTTTATAATAGTATCTTTGTGGGTAACACTTCATTCTTGTATACTACAGCAATTCCGATAATTGATGAAGTAAAATCAATTGATGGAAAGAATGAAATTAAGGCGATTATGAGGAATTTCTATAATAATAGTGGAGTTAAAGCGCCTCAATGTTTATCTTTTTTAATCCTATTCTTCCTTCCTAATCAGAGGTAAATCTTAAAAAATGTTTGTTGCAAGTTATATGAAATATAAATAGAGAAAATTATGTTGTACAAATTTAAAAATTTATAATACTAAAGGTGATATAATAATTTTTAATTTCTTGTCTCAGGATATCATAGAAAAAAAGGATCCTTCTGTAAGTAAAAATAATTCCTTAAGGTCTATCAATATTATACGATGAATTGAATAATTTAATAAAAAAATCCATTAACACCATAATTGGCGTATTTTGAACCATTTGGCACTAATTTGTATACTTTTACCTTTTAAAGTAAAATCTCACAGCGTTCTGATTCTATTAATTTTCATATAAATCTGAAATCTGACATCCGGGTTATTGTCTTTTCAGGATGAATAATATGAGATGTCGGTTCTATGTGACGTAATTTATTTTATTCAGATAATTCAAGCTCAAATTTCTCAGTACGTAATTATGTTCTTATATAATTTCCCGATACGATGGGTTGAGATGCGAAAGATGTGGAATATGCGGAGATACTACACACTCATTTTCTCTGAATATGTATTGATTAAGGAGCAGTAATAATGGCAAGACCCATCATTCTGGCGACATGTTCAGGAGTATGTAATGTTGGTCAGTTGACAACCCTGGCTGCAATGCAACTTGTCCGCAGATTTCCTGGTTTTTATCGATGGGTAAAAATAGAGAAAGGAAAGGCAATTAAGTTCATTTCACCGGATGATTCAATATGGGTTTTAGTAGGATGTAATGAACGGTGTGCGTGTAAAGAACTTGAGAAATCCGGTGTAGGGTATGGGCGAACGGTCATAGCAACCGATCTTGGAATCGTTCGTGATGTCAATGCAGAGGGAAGGTTTGATGAGATATCCCGCTTTGTTGATATTATCCCCCTTCGTAATGAGTAGATTATAAAGAATGTGTCACAAAGAAATAGCGGAAAACTCAATATATAATTTCAAAAAGTTGTGAAATATATGGATTCATTTGCTTCAGGATTTGCAAAGGTTGATAAAACAAATGATGCTGACTCATTTGTTCAATATCTTGATCTTATCCATTCAATTCCCTTTTTTCGGGAATCAAAAACTCAAAGTTATTGTAAACTTAACTTGTCTCCTGGAGATTCTGTTTTAGAGATCGGATGTGGTAATGGCACGGATCTCAATAATCTCGCCAAAAGCGTGGGTAATTTGGGGATGGCTGTGGGAATTGATATAAGTTCAACGATGCTCAACGCAGCACGAAAGAATGCGACTGCCATTAATTGTCATCCGGAATGTATTCTCTGTGACGGGTTGCATCTCGCCTTTCCTACCAACACATTTCATGGTGTTCGGTCAGATCGGGTAATACAACATACAAGTGATCCATTTGCTGTGATTAAGGAGATAGCACGGGTAACCAGGCCAGAAGGGAGAGTTGTCATATTTGAGCCAGACTGGGAAACGTATACACTCTGGCCTGGAGATCCAAAAGTATGTAGGAAAGTTATGAACTTCTGGTGTGATAATATCCCTTCAGGGAAGGTGGGACGTTTATTATATGCTGCATTTTCTGATGCGGCTCTTATTGAAATCGAAGTTTATCCTTACACCCTCACTGTAACAAATCTTTCATTGGCAAGACAGATTTTTGATCTTGACACTACTTTCTCACTGGCTGTCAGAGAAGGAATTGTAAACCAAACTGAGGTAAACCAGTGGGAAGAAGAACTCTCCCAGGCTGATCACACCGGTCAATTTTTTAGTACCCTGACTTTTTTCCTGGTAACAGGAAAAAAGCAATCACCTTGTTGATTGAATTTACTTCCGATTCTTGATTTCAGAAGTGTGAACAGATCCATCGGTTTCATAGGATGTGAGTCTGATCAAGATTAGGGATGAATGAATGTGGCGTTACCTGAACCAATAGAAGAGTCGTTAGGTCAGATAGGAGGAATCGAAGGACTCAAACAATATCTCCCCCCTGGTGATGAACTCAACCGGAAATCAAAGGTTTTTACAGCTCTAGCCGATTCTACAAGACTAAAGATCCTGTATCTTCTAAATACCCAGCCACTTTGTGTCTGTGTTATCAAGGAAGTAATAGATATTGCAGACTCTAAGTTATCCTATCATCTTAAAGCCCTTACGACTGCAGGTTTAATCGATAAAGAACAAAATGGGCCATTTCTGATCTACTCAATTACTCATACTGGAAAGCGATGTATTCAGATATGGGTCTGATTTTTAGAGACTCGTTATTAAAACTCATATTGCAGATAATCTGCAATATGTTTAAACTGTTGCAATTAGAGGTTTTTTCGTTCAGAATTTTAAAAATGTTAAGAAAATATGGCAATGAAAGGAGTTATTCTCCACAACAGGACTCTTCACCACAACCGCATCCCCCGCTATCCATATCTTTCCCTCTGATGGCAGCACCTATCATCGCCCAGGCACATCCTACCCCGCTCTGAACTTCTATGGCCTGGGTCGGACAATTCAGGGCACATGCTCCACATTCCATACATCGTACCGGGTTTTTGAGTTCGACACTCTTCATTCCTTCTTCAAAAACCCCGTGTGGACAGACTTCAGTACAGCGTCTGCAGTTTATGCACTTATCCTGATGAAAGTTTAACGTATTTTCAGTATATGAATTAAACATCAAATCATCCCCATAATGCGAAATACTCCTAATGCCACTCCGATAATTATTCCTAAAGCACTTAGTGTAACCATCACCGGCACATATTTAAAGATCTCTTTTTTCACGCCGGTTCGTGATGTGTAAGTAGTTGAACCAGTAAAATTAAGTCCAAGGTATGAAACCACTGGTGGGATTATGAGGAGAGGGACAAGTGCTCCGGCAATCTGTGTCCAGTAAGGGAGTGTGGGCACTGAAGCATATGAAGCTGCGAAAGGAATAGCTGCTACTAGCCCAAGTATCAAACCTTTAGTAGAGAAGTCTTTTGTCGGAATAATGGGAAGAAGAACTGGAAAGAGAATCGTTCCGGTAACTATTGTAGTAATTACTGCAACAGCTGCCAGGGGTCCTGCCAGAAACCAGAGAGCAACAGCTGCAATTAGTCCTGGCAGTATTGTTTGAACCAGCTCAACCGGGGTCAATACCAGGCGATCATATGTAGAAAATTCAACTCTTCTCATTTCTGGAGTTGCCTTTCCTGTTTTCAGATATTCCGGGAGATCTTTTGCTCTTACTGGTCCATATTCTACTCTAAAACCTGACCGACGCTGCACTTCTGGTGCCGAGACTCCGGGAGCTCCAAGTTGTGGAACAACGATCTTCCTGTGTGAAACAATGTTCGCAAGTCCTGTAGCCTCAATTTGATGAATCAGTTCATCAGTTCCGAATGTTCCTTTCCCTGCAGCACACCATACATTGATTCCTTTGGTATCCAGGACTAGTATGTAGGCGTCATGTCTTTTTAGTGAGGATCTGAGTATATCAAAACTCAGAGTATAATTTGCAGAGGCAAACCCAGGGGAGTCTGCATTTGGATTCCCTAGTTTGTATAGACCCGGAGAAATCCGATGCTCTGATCTCTTGTATCCCCATCGGGCAAGAACATGATCAATCCGGTTTGCATATGTGATCGTACTATCTGTTTGTGCCACTTCAGAGCAACTTTTTGAATCAACACTCTGGCACGAACAGGAACTGCATGAACAATCTGAAGACATTTTCTCTACTTACGCTCCGGTATTATTCATAAGGGGTGAGAGAACATCGCTAATCATACCACTCAAATTTTCTACTTTCATCAATGCAAAACAGCATATTGAACCTTCTTTTTCCCAGCTGATCAGAGCTAATTTGTCTCCTGATTTGATGTTAGCACGGTCACGAACATCTTTTGGGAGTACCATCTGACCACGATCATCGATTGTCAGGATTGATTCAACTTTACATGTAGTTTTTGGACCACAATCACATTGAAAAGAATCAGAAGAATCCCTGTCACTTTTAGTTTTTGCCATTTCGGGTATTAACATAGTTAGTAGTCTTGGCATAAATATTTTTCAGAAATATCAGAATAATCAGAATGTAATAATTTATCAGATATTACTACAAATATGATATCGATGTCCGTATCCTTGGATGAATGATTCCGTTTCAAAAATAGTGGAATGTACAATTGATGAGGATAAAATGAGTGAAAATGATGTTCAGATTACCCTGACTCAAGTTGATGACTTGTGTTTTGAAGCGACTACAGTGTCTGGAAATAAATTTTTTGTAGAAGCTTCCGCGGGATTTGGAGGAACTGGAAATAACCCAAGTCCACTAGCACATTTTCTTGGTGCTCTTGGTGGATGTACTCTGATCAAAACCAAACTTGAACTTGTAAAAAAAGGAGTAAATTGTGAGTCTGTCTCAGTACAACTCATTGGTACTCAAAGAGAGATTCCTCCGCATGTTTTTGAGACTATACACCTATCGTTTACTCTGAAAGGGAAATTAGAAGAGAAGGTAGTATTTGAAACAATAAAAGAAGTAATAAGCCTGAATTGTCCAGTTGCAGTGATGATTGGAAAGGCTGTTCCTCTAACATGGGATTACAAGATTGTCGGACAAAACGATGAATCATAGAATTCCATATCTTGGTTCTCTATGTCCACATAACTCTTTTTTTTACCAACATAAATGTAAATCCTGGAAAATTCTAATAGTAATTTACAAATTGCTTGAGAGGGGACAAACATTTCTTATTTCGTATACTACATCCACTGTTAACGCAGGATTATGTTAGTCTTCCTATCGACTTTTTCCCTGAATTGGCAGTACGTTTGTTTAGTTTATATTCAGTCTCGTTAAGACTGACATTATTTCAGGTCTTTCGGTAGTTTCTAATGTTTGAATGAGTTCTATCAAGTAGATGAACCATTCATTCATCATGTCTTGAGATCCTAATAAGAAATCTTGGTTTTCCCATAACTGCCATATGTAATCATTTCACTGTATTTCATAAAATAATGAAATTCAGGTCATATCTTTTCCTGTTTTGCAGATGATGTCATACTGATGAAATCAATGGAGTTTGAAACCATCCATATCAGAAAGGTAGATGGCACCTGCGGGCTGTGTGAAGAATATTCTGAAAAGAACAGTACAACTCCTGCGAAAATTTCCATACTATCTTGCGAAGGGGCCTGTGCACGAGGGGAGGTTTCCCGGAGGGCAGCAAACCTCGTTGCCCATTCACTTGCCAGGGAAGAAACCGTTAGGATTTGCCTGGGTGGAGCATTTACAAAGGATGCAGGACAACGAAATCTAGTAAGAAGATCAACGAAATGTCTATCTATTGAGGGGTGTTTTGTCTCATGTGCAACCCGAATGATTCAAGGAGTACTCCCAGATTTGGACCCGGAGGTCATCTTTGCAGATCAACTCTATGAGACATCCCTACCATTTGGAATTGATGAGGTTTCAGATGAAATTTTCAATACATATGCCAGCCAGGTAGCAGAAAAAGTGGTTGCAAAGTACATCAAAAAATAACTTTTCTGTCAAAATTTTTACCTGACATAAGAGAACATATCCCTTCAGGTAACGTTATTCCAGATAATGGCCATGGCAATACAACATGCCAGGCCATCCAGAGTTAATTCTCATATGAGAAATTATGGGTGCATTATTTTCCATTTAATTAGGAGAGATTTTTTTACAAACATATTTTTTTGTTTTCTACAAAAAAACAATTGATCAGTTATATCGTGAGAACTCTAAAATAATATTCTCCGGATTATGCTTCTCGAGCTCTCTTCTTTGATCCTGGTACTGATCAATAGTAATCTCACCTTGAACAAACCGACCATGTAATGCATTGAGTTTTCCCCCCTCCGTTAAAATAACGGGCATATCTCCGACCCTTCGAGAAATAAGGTAAACACTAACAATAAAAATTAATGTAATAATACCAGTGATAGTAACCAACCAAAGGACATCATTCATATTTCCTTCCAGATTGATTTTTTCAACTCGCGATGATTCTCTTGTCTGTAAAAAATATGCGATCTATGTGTATTTCGAGTGTTGGTGAGCATCAGGAATTTCGTATAGTATGATGAAACGAGATCCTGATGCTCACTTGATTATTGCTATATCACTTGATATACTTGGTGGTATCTCAGACTTTTTCAGAATTACGCATACATAAAGATCTGAAATGTGTCAATATGCATTATATCTTCACAATTCAAATTATTTTGAAACGACGGTAAAAACCTATGAAAACAACCATTTCATTCATCGGATCAGGGCGAGTGACCAGGATCCTCCTGGAAGGTCTTGCAAAAAAGAATAATCTACCAGATCGGATCATCGCAGTAGATACGAATGTTGATGTACTAAGAGATCTTAAACAGTCATTTCCTATTGTTGAGATAAAGTCATCTGTCGATGAGGCAGTTACCAGCACTGATTTTATCTTTATTGGCCTTCACCCCCCAGCTGTCATTAATGCAATACACGCAATTGTCCCGACTCTTGATGATGCAAGTACCATCGTCTCATTGGCACCGAAGATAAAAATTGCATCTATCCAGCAAATTACAGGTGGGAAAAATCCGGTTATCAGGATGATCCCAAATGCACCATCCTTGATGAATGCAGGTTATAACCCGGTGGTCTTTGATTCCACTTGTCCGGACCAGGTAAGAAAAGCCTTTACTACTCTCATGAATCCACTTGGCCATATGCCCGAAGTATCAGAAACGTCGCTTGAAGCCTATGCTGTACTTACGGCCATGGGCCCCACCTACCTCTGGTTCCAGATGGTCGAACTAGCCCGTCTTGGGGAATCATTTGGGCTTTCATCTGATGAAGCAAGCCAGGCAGTCCTCTCTATGGCAGCAGGAGCGGTGAAAACCATGAAGGAATCAGGCCTGAATCCAGCCGATGTTATCGATCTGATCCCGGTAAAACCCATGAATGAGCATGAAGAAGCAATAAGGGGAATGTATGGAAGGTCTCTTACTGAGTTATATGGAAAACTCACATCCTGATTTTTCCCGGATTCCTATTTATTTTAAGATTGGAAGTTTTTAAATTCATAAATTCCCGAATACCAGATATTCTAAAATAACTGCCATGATGAATATCCCAATTCCGGCAAATGCAATCGGCATTGTGTAATGAGTAACCACGGTTTTTATATCATCCCCGGTTGTCCTCTGGACAAGCCAGAAAAAGGGATCTGTAACATAAGAGACAATACAGGATCCCGCACTGATGAGGAAAATAAGAGGAATTGGATGGATTGAATTGATTACATCAGATCCCACAAGAATCTCAGAAGTAATTACTGCAGTAACCACCCGTGATCCCTGGGCAGTTTCGATCAAAGCAGCGAGGACAAAAGGGACGAAGATTATGGGAATTAGATGAGTCAGTTGTTCCAAAGCAACCTGAGCAAAACCACTTTTTACGATAACAAATCCGAGTGCTCCGGCTCCACAAATATCAAATATGATAAGACCTGCATGTTTTGCTCCCTGAGATAATCCTTGTGTCCTGACTGATGAAGGAGCAAATCCAATTGCTGTAATCGCTCCAACGAGCATAATAAAATTGATCATGCTCCCCTGAGAAAGTTTCAGGACGATGAGTGCAATGGGAATGGAGATTAATATTGCAATGAACGGTGCCCATGCTCTCCAGTGAATCCCCTGATTAAAATCAGGCTCATTCGAATGAGATATACCTGAAAGTACATCAATAGATCCAGCACCAGACGGCAGTATTTGGTTAGGATAAACAAATCTGAAGTAGAGAAAAATCCCTGCCAGGATGAGAAGGGAGAGAGGAATGGAGATAGAATCAAAGAACACCGGACTCATCCCTCCAGAGAATGCAGAAAAGAGAGGAATGACAACCGGAGTTGGGAATACAAGGGCGTAAGATATTATTCCTCCTATTGCTGCCAGATATAGGAGGATGTTTCGTCTTCTTGTGTCAATTTCAAGTCGATCAAGAATCGGGTTCAACATGATATATGCAGTAATACAACAAGTGATCGGTACCGAAAGGATATAGCCTGACAATCCAGCTATCACTGGCGGATTCTTTACATATTTGTGGATGTCTGCTACAATGTCCTCGATATAATGTTGTTCCTGAAGTAATTTTGCGATAACTGATCCGCAGAGGATAATTATTCCGAACGCAGAGAATACTTTCCCTATACCTGTGATAATCCCCTGCATCGTCGAGTCTGGTGACATCCCCGTAAGAAGTCCAAATACAATAGCTCCTCCAATCAGAGTGAAGAACGGAGAGATCCGGTACCAAATGCTGATGATGGTGATTAGGCCAAGAGTTATAACAAATGCGATGAGGGGATCCATGCTCTATGGTAATTGAATGTAGGAGTAAAAAATAATCACTTTTTTCTCTGTTTTAAGAGAAGAATTCAAAAACCATAATTTTGGTATTATGTCACAAATTTATTAGAATAAACCTAGTTTGTGAAAACTGCTAATAGAAGTATTCGCTGAGATTATGTCCCCCCCAAAAAAATTACACTATAAACTGGTGGATCTCATCGGAGTTTATCTCTAACTACAGTGATGAGATGCTCAATCTCGTTGAAAAGTGGGTCTTCCATCACTTTTTTGATGATCCCGTTTTCAGTTGCGATCAGGTGAATGTCAGGATCAAATCCAAGATCCTGTACCTTCTTTCTACCACACCAGTCAGAACACCCGTCAAGAACGACAATTTTTCTGCTTGTGAAAGGGTTTTTGCAACCGATCAGTTTCGATCCGATAGGAGATGCATTGATCAATCATCCCGGGCCATCATTGCAACAGTACCTCTCCAATCTTTGTTGTAAGTTTGCCAATATTGGATATTCCCGAACAGGTGATCAAGGTGATTTCATCGTCTGAATTCAAATTTTAAAAATGATATATGGGACATTTTACTTAAATCTGCAGTCTTCCTTATTCACATTATCATTGGAAGATTATTCCTGGATTTTTCCCTCTCCTTTCCAGGCAGCAGAGACTATCACTTCGACCTGGTCGGCAGTAAATGACCGGTCACCGCTCTTCTTTTCAATTCCGTGATCTGTGATGACCAGGTGCTGGTGAACCAGGACTCCTGCTGATTCCGCGATCTTCTTTGCACAATGTGTCCCGCATCCATCAATTACCAGCACTTCATCAAGCCCGGTGGCCCGTTTGGCAAGCGCTTCTGATGATGCGAGCAAGGATGTGCAGGCATAACTTCCATATCCTTCTTCATCAAGCTGAATTGCAGCTGCATTCGTGATCTGGCCTGTGTTTGCCTGTCCACAACAGGGGAAGATGAGTCTTGATTTGTCTCCTCCTCCACAGGAACAGGGTGCCTGATCTGCCATTATGCTCCCTTAACGACCTCGATGATCTCATTCACACTCGGGACCCGGCCAGAGAAAACCTCTTCGCCATCCATAAAAAGGGAAGGGGGCATAAGGATTCCCCTACTGACTATCTCGCCCATATCTTCAATTTTGATAACGTCGGCCTGTATCCCAGCCTTTTTCACTGCTTCAACCACATTGTCATACAATCGTTTGCATTTTGTACATCCGGAGCCCAGAATTTCGAATTTCATTATTTCACCGTAATTTGAAATGTTTTGTTATTAAGAAATATTCATCTTTCGTCCTAAATTTATTCATCTATCCCATCAGGAAGTTAAAGAGATACCCTGTTAGTATAATTCCCATACCAACCACTCCAATAAAGATGTAAGAAGTCGGGGTTTGAGCACTTTTCTAAGTAGTATCAACTCTGGGATTGACAGAGCGGTAACTGCCATCATGAATGCAAGTGCAGTTCCCATTGCAACTCAAAGCCTGGTTAATTCAGATACAAGTGGAATAATTCCAGCTGCGTTGCTGCACTGGGGAATTCCAATAAGGACCGCTCCGATAACCGCGAAAGGGTTATCTTTCCCAGCATACATTGCCAATGCTCCGGCAGGAACCCACCCGTGCATTCGGGCCCCAATTTCGATACCAATCACAACATAGAGCCAGATCCTTTTGATGATATCAAGTGTTTTTATCCATGCCTTCGTTATTTCTGGTGAGAAGATTGACCTGAGCAAGGTCACAACATACACGATGACAGAAACAGGATAAAGATCTTAACTGTGTCGTAGAGAAAAAAGTTCAAAGAACTTCCCATTGGGCTTGCTGGACTGAGACCAAGAAGCATATAGACGATTCAGTCAGATACCGTTTGTACTATCTCAAAGACCATCTTTACATCTCATTCTTTCGGCAATCATGATCATCAGTATTTCCCCTGATGCATTGTTGGTCTAAAACAACAAGGGTAATCACCCTGTTTTTATAAGGATATGGTGATCTACTCCTTGGTCCGATACTCCTGATATGTGGTATCGTGATGCTGGAGATCATCTCATTTTCTTTCGGGTTTGAATATGTGGGCCTTCAGAAGCTTAAAGGACGGTTAATTCAGAAGTTTTCATATCAGGGACTGCTCGGTAGGTTTCTCCTTGGTATTTTCTTTGCTCTCAGTTTCTGTCCTTTTAGTGCAGTACTCTTTTTTGGTATGCTGATGCCTCTGGCTTTGAGTTCTCAGAACCCAATCGGGGTTCCTCTTGCATTCGGATTTGCAACAAGCCTGCCAGTGATTCTCTTTTCAGTGCTTCTTGTTACTGGTGTAAAACGGTGTAGTTATTTTCTTGGCAGAGTTCAGACTGCAGAGCTTTGGTTTAGAAGATTTGTAGCGGTACTCTTCAACGTAATTGGATTATACTTCACCGTGATGTTATTTTCAGGTAACCAACCTAAAAATTATTTTCCAAGGTTAGTATCGATCCAGGTGATGATCTCGTCTCTATCCTCTCTGAATTTCTTTAGCTAATCTTCTTCGGTCTCTGTTTCAACTGAAGGGTCCGGAAAACTGGCATGAATTATCTTATTTGTACCAGGGAACATTGAACCCGCTGTTTTTACACTTTCGTATGCAGTTACTACAATATCGATGTCCAGATCAAAAAACTCGATTAATGTCTTTGATCGATAATTACTGATATCAATTTCAATCTCTTCCTCACACAAATAGTAAAAGGATGAACCAGGGTTACCTCGGTTCCTGCACTCAACCCTTCGTATCGATCACTGTCTTCGAGTTAAGATCCCTTCTTTCATTTGGGAGCAGGCTGAATTGTGGGTGCGGATAAAGAGGACTTTTGTTTCATAGGAGCACTCCTAAGTTTGTTTAGTATTCTTCTTCCATTGTTGATGTAAGAATGTGATAATTGTCCGATCCGCGTCTTCTCTAAATCGATATATCTTATGATTTGACCGGTAATATGTCTCAATTAGTCCGGCATCCTTGAGTACTTTCAGATGGTTTGAGATGATGGTAGATGATTCTTTAAAGACCCAGATAAACTCACAAACACATTGATCTCGATTGCTGAGCATCAGCAGGATCTTTAACCTGAGGGGATGACTCATTGCCTTGAGTATACGTTCCATACTTATAACTGATTCATCCTCGAGTGCTTTTTTTACCTGGTTTAGTTCATCTTCCCAGTCTTCCCTGAGAGCACAGTCTGCAGGACAACACCGGACACTTACCATAATCTTACATCCTTAATGTGAACTAAAATTTTTCCACTTATCTTCATATGTAATCATTTCCCAGAATTTTATAAAAAAACTAAGTACAGACTCACCGGTTTCTTCTTTTTTTTGGATGAAACTTTTGTGGAACATTCTATGGGATCTGAAACAATTTAGGAAGAAAAAAATGATTATGGATTGCGCGAAACTACTCGGAAAAACAGTGTAACTTCTTCGATGATGCCATTCTCGCTTGTGAAAGTATCTATGCAAGAGGGGTGATGTCTAAGCGGGCAGCAAAACCTCGTTACTCATTCCTATGCACAAGAGTAGACGGGTTAGATCTGCTTCGACAATGTGTTTGCGAAGAATACCGTCTTGGAACCCTAATACACAGGTAGAGTAATATCTTGGAAATGAGGGATACTTTGTTACTGGTATTTCCAGAATGGTTCAATTTCAATGATCTGAAATTAGGGTTTTTTTCGGAAAAAATGGTCTTGTTAATTCAAACAAGGAATTCTTATACTGAATTGAAGGTAGCACCAAATGTATTCCCATTTCATTATTTACATGAAATTTCATCATTGACCTTACATAAGTTTTCAGATATTCGATGTAAATTTTTTACCCCACCCCAAACTTTTTGCGAGTAACTCTCATACAGTATAATATGGAGGATCAGGCCGGGCTTGAATTGTCACCCAGAAAGGTGGAATATCTCAAGTACGTATATGAAAAAGGAAGAACTGTTAAGACCAATGAGCTTGCTTCTCATTTCTCTGTTGATCCCTCTACTGTCACAAAATCAATACTTGAACTGGCTGAAAGTGGGTACCTTTCACATGCTCCTTACCGGGGAGTGACTCTTACAGATTCAGGTACTATGTATGCGAAGTTTCTTGTCAAACGGCATCGGATTCTCAGTCTTATTTTGGTTAGAAATGGCCTCTCTGAAGATCGAGCATGTCAGGAAGTAAACCGGTTTGAGAGTTTTGTCTCAAGGAACGCAGTTGATACGATGTGCTGTGCTATGGGCCATCCTCAATTTGGCGTATGTGGGACAATAACTCATGATGATGGATGCCTGCAAGTTAGTATGACTCATTTTAAAAATCAGGTTGAATCATCTGGCTGTGGTGATCTATGAGCACATCTCCGATATCGGACCATCTTCCTGACATTAATCTGATAACATCACTCGCTGAACGACAGACAACAGTGTTTTCCCGTATAAGTCCCTGGACTAAACTTGGAATGCTAATCTGTCTTATTCTCACTATTACCTGTGTCCAGAATATCCTCGTGCTTCTTATTTTGTATGTCATCCTTCTGTTTCTCTATAGGGTAGCAGAACTTCCGGTCAGGAAAATCATTGCATGGCAGGTTTTACCAGCTTTTTTTGTCATCTCTCTAGTTGGAATTTTAATCTGGAATGAACCCGGGTCAATCATTCTGATGTTACCTATAGGTCCGTTTTCACTTCATTTGACAGATAATGGTTTGTTTCTTTTCATCAGACTCCTGTTAAAGGCCCTCATCTCGTTTATGGCATCAATCTTCTTTCTTATGACAACACGCTATGAGCATTTCTCTGCCCTCATTTATCGGCTGTTTCCAACTCCACTTGACCAGATTTTTCTCATGGCGTATCGGTTCTTATTTCTTACAATTGCTATGACCGGTTCGGTTCTCAAGGCAGTACGCTCACGAGGAGGAGGGCTTATCCGTTCGGTCAGAATGCAGAGCAAGATGTTTGCAGAAGTTGCGGGTCTTGTGTTTATCCGGTCGTTTGAACAGGCTGAACGTGTTGAAAAAGCAATGATTTCACGAGGATATGCAAATGGAACGTACCGGACAGTGATAGTAGTTCCACCGCCTACCATTCTAGAATATCTCCTTCTTTTTGGGGCCTATACTCTTGTTATAGTATCTGTATGGATCATTCCTTTTTTTATTGGTGAATATCCATGGTAATTATTAGAAAAAACACTAACTTCATTCATTGTACTCCGGTTGATCCAGATCAGGATCTCATTCACATCGATTGTGCCAGCCATATTTACCCTGATGGCAGTGTTGGAATCCACAATATGTGCTTTTCGGTTCGAAAACATGAGATTGTCTCACTCTGTGGTCAGAACGGGGCTGGAAAATCTACCCTAATTGAGCATCTCAACGGATTACTCCTTCCATCACAGGGAGATATCTGGGTTGAGGGTCGCTCAATAACCAGTGGTGAAAGGGGAGATCTTTGGAAAGAGGTTGGAATCGTTTTTCAGCGATCTGAAGATCAACTCTTTGCACCTACTGTTCTTGATGATGTTATGTTTGGACTCCTCAACCTTGGGATGAATCATGAGGAAGCAGAGGCGGTAGCACGTAATGCCTTATCCGCTGTGGGGGCTGAAGATATCTGTGATAAACTTCCGAATTACCTAAGCGGGGGACAGAGACGTCTTGTTGCCATCGCCGGTATTCTAGCAATGAAACCACGAGTCATCGCTATGGATGAACCGACATCTGATCTCGATCCAATCCATGGTGCTCTTATTGAGAGATTAATTCGGGATCTTCGTGATAGGTTTGATATCAGTGTGGTTATTGCTACACATGATATGGATCTTGCTGCACGGCTTTCAGACCGGGTATGTCTCGTAAAAAACGGCCTAATCTTCGCAGAGGGATGTCCAAAAGAAATTTTTTATGATACCGGGCTCATAGAAGAGGCAGGGCTGTATCTGCCTGATGTGGTTATGACATATCTTGAATTTTGTAAAAAAAGAGGGATTTACCCAAAAGACCATCCAATAAATCGTGATGATCTGGTGAATCTACTCGTTTCCGGATTATCATAATTTGGTATCATGCCAAATTTCAGGAAAGGTATTTACCACTTTTTTGCGATACTGTATCTGAAAGATTAGTTGGGTTCATTATGGCACATATTCATCTTGAGGATGGTTCTTTTACAGTATTCTGGGTTCTGTTGTGGTGGCTGATTGCCATACTTCTCATTGGTATTGCATTATACCTCCTTCGATCCAGTAAAAAACCTGATCCCAAAAAAATTACTATTGCTGCATTTGTAACTACAGCGGCATTTGCCATCTTCCAAGTGCAGGTTCCTGTATTTGGGGGAGTTCATCTGAATTTGACTCCTCTTATTGGGATTTTGGCAGGTCCTCTTCTTGGTACCCTGATAATTTTTATTGTTAATATTCTATCCGCAGCAATCGGTCATGGAGGTTGGGGTCTTGTTGGAGCAAATGTTCTCGTAAATCTGTCAGAAGTTATCGTTGCATGGTATGTCTTTAGATCGATGAATAAGATAACTTCAAACAAGTTCTCAAGCGCTGGTGTTGCTGCGATTATTTCTCTCTTTGTTGGGAACCTGGTTATGATGGCAATCATTCTGATTTCAGGGATACAAGGTGTTCATCAGACCCCGGGTGAACTGTTATCTGGACTATCGTTACTTGCAGCGGTGAACATGGGTGTTGCAGTGATAGAAGCGTTTATCACCGGTTTTATTATCGTCTATATCGGAAAAATCCGGCCTGATCTTCTGGAGGGTTCCAGGAAATGAACAAGCAGGAGATACAGGGATTTTTTGTCTTTGGAGTTCTGGCAGTTGTAATTGTGCTGATAACACTGTTTGCTCTAGAATCAACAGGAACTATGGGCATTGAGGATCGATACAACCATGCCGTTGGACTTCCATTGGAAGAGGAAGAATCTGGTGAGAGTGGGTTTTCACTTGAGGGAAACCCACTTTTTTATCTTGGAATTCTCGGAATGCTGGTTGTAATCTCTTTGGTTTTGTACCAGTATCATTTCAGAGTTTGAACATCTCGAGGATAATGAGGAATCCACTCATCAGGATAACCATTGCCAGTACTACAATCCACGAAGGGAGCCTGAGCAACTGTGGTACTGTATCAACTGGAAAAACCCCTCTATCCATGAATTTTTTGTTTATTACAGGATAGAAGTGGGCAAATAATCCGGTACCGATAAGCATACCAATCCCACCTCCAAGAAGAGCATCCATCTGTCCGGTACCAATAGCACCTGCAAGAGTTCCCGGACAAAACCCGAGAATTGCAAATCCAATCCCAAAAATACATCCTCCGATTACGGTTGATCCAATAGATCCTCTGAATACGTGAAAATCTAACCATCCCAGATGCTTCATGATATGCAGTCCAATCATGCCGACAATGACTGCTGAAAGCATCAGTTTCAGAACCGTGAAATCAGTGAGGAGTAACTGCCCGATGATCACATCATATGAGGTCACTCCACCTTTTTGTAAAAGAAATCCAAACCCTATGCCGAATATTAGCCCAAGTATGAGTTGTATGGTTGATTTTCGATGAAGTTTCTCAAACATGATTACACCAGTATCCTAAAAATTATAAGACCTGTTCCTATTCCTACTCCAAACATACATGCAACAGCAACGAAACTAGCCAGTGATAATTGTGGTATTCCACTAATTCCATGACTGCTCGGGCAGCCCCAGCACCATCTGGCACCGAGCCCTATTAATATTCCTCCGATTATTGCAGTGCTCAATCTGAATAAAGGGTTATCTCCAAAAGATACTGAGAATGTGTTGGGAATCCAGGTGATATGGAATGATCCTGAAAGGAGCGAACTGATAAATGCTCCAATAATAATGCCAAAAACAAACATCCACTGCCATTCAACATGGAGGGGAAATTCCTTGTAGTACTCTTTTTCTTCTACTGCCTTTCTGCCTCGAAAAAGGCTTTCTATCATTCCGGCCACACCTGTAAATGCAGCACCGCATCCCATTGGACGATTTGAAAGAAGCATCGCAAACCAGAGTATTATACCAATCCCGATTCCGGCAATATATGGTGACCATAGTGGTGCAGTCAAAGGATCCATAATTAAGATATCATGGATTTTTATGGAATTGAAGTTTGTGATAACATTCCACAGAAATAGCGATTCTTAAATTCCTTTTATTTTTAGAAAAAATGACCCTAATTTCTGCCCTGTTTAGGAAAAATAAAAAATATTGTTCTCACTTCAAATTACTTGAAATTTTAAGTGTAACTGCTACTTCACCTCTATCTGGAACGATACAGAGGGAAATAGGAAATGTCTCCATCCGGTTTTTTGTATTTCTGTTTCCTGGAATGATACATATGCCTGATTTGTGACTGTTATATTATCTTACCTGACATATTTTGGAGAATAACTAAAAACCGTAATTTTTATGGATTATAAGATTATGAGATAGAATGACATATTTATGATCGAGTTAGTTTTCACAATTTTCTTGGATATCCTAAAGTTATTTCAGATCGTTCCACAATTTGGTATTTTAGAGAATGACTTAACGATAATGAATCTCTTTATTGTATCTGGATGGTATTATAAAACCAACTACAATTCGGGATATAAAATCAAGCGAGGTTTAATGCAGGATGTAACTTTCATTACAGCAGATCCGGTTCATACTAAAGCGGATAAACCCAGAGGTGATGAAGTACGAACGAGAAGATCAAAAGAAGGTACATGGATCAAAAAGGGGAACAATCCATATTTTGGATTTAAAACGCATACCTTGGTGGATAAAGATAGTCGATTCATTTGAAGCGTTGAAACCTCAATGGCGTCACTTCATGATAGTCAAGTAAGTCTTTCAGAACAAGGTCAACCGGTCTATAGAGATAAAGTATAATAGCGTTAGTTATAGATCTTTGGTAAGAAAAGTCGGCAAATAATCGGGTTTTAAGCATTTCAGAAGATCAATGATTTGAATGTTTCATCATGTGATCTTATTCTTACCTGTGACAAAAAATCGTTGAGTTTTTCGCTATCCTCTACGAAAAATGTCCACTTCACTCCCATGTTATGCATTTGATGAAATATGGGTTAAAAATTGAGAGGACATTTATTATTCTAACGGAAAACCCTGCTACATTGGTTAAGACTTCTCTCTGTGTCTATGTTGTATTAATTATTTATGATAGAGATCTAATATATTTTTTAATTTTAATATTAAATAAAAATAAATCCGTTTTGGGAGTAGTCATTTTTAACTCTTATGACTGAGTTATATTGTGAGAAGATAATTCTCTTTCAGTTCAAAATTATCTACTTTCAAGGAATATGATTGATCTTGTCAGAACAATAGTTGTCGATTTCTAACCTAAGCATCTTTATCAGTATATACAAGCCGGCCAATACATGACGAATGAATTAATCAGGATTCTGTGTGTCGATGGTAACCAGGAAATATTAGCATTAGGTAAATCCTATCTGGAACGATATTGTGAATATTCTGTAGACATAGTCGCAAATTCTGTTGCTGCCCTTGAGATGGTACTATCTCAAAAGTACGATGTGGTTGTATCTGGTTATCAGATGCCAGTGATGAATGGTATCGAACTTCTAAAAGAAATCAGAAATTTAAAAAATCCCATCCCTTTTATTATTTTTACCGGACATGGAAGAGAGGATGTAGTAATTGATGCATTAAATAATGGTGCCGGTTTTTACATCCGGAAAAAAGGAGATATTCAGGCTGAATTCAACGAGTTAGAATCTCATATTCGGCATATTGTCGAACTAAAAATAGCAGAGATAAAAATTCAGGATCAGATACAACGAGAACAGGATATTATCAATTTCCTCCAAGATGCAACATTTGCAATTGATACAGATGGAATCGTCATCGCCTGGAACCGTGCAATGGAAGAAATATCCGGTGTTATGGCTCAAGATATTGTGGGAAAAGGAGACTATGAATATGCTATTCCTTTTTATCACATAAGAAGGCCGGTTCTCATAGATTTTGTTATAGATGGGAGTTCAGAAATTTCTACTTACTATCCATCTGTTATCAGAAATGAAAAAAACCTTAGTGCAGAAGTAGGAGGTCTATTATTATTCACCGGAAAAGAAGTTTATATTTGGTTCACTGCAGCTCCATTATACAATTCTCATGGTTCAATTGTTGGTGCGATAGAATCAATCAGAGATATTACTGAGAGGAAAAATCTGAAGATATAATAAGAATAACAAAAGAGCGTCTCCAGATTGCTCAGAAGATTGGCCAGGTTGGAAATTGGGAGTTTGATGTCGCATCCGGAACAATATGGGCATCTGAAGAAGCATGTAAAATATTTGAAATAAACCGTCCTCTGGATGGGATAATATCGTTAGAATATGTTGAGTCTAGAATTCCTGATTGTCAGCGTGTTCATCAGGCATTGGTTGATCTGGTTGTTGAAAATGTTGAGTATGATCTCGAGTATACCATTTTTAGCAATGGTCCCACTCCAACAAAAATTATCCATTCTGTAGCTAGGGCTGATCGTGATCTGGATGGAAATCCTGTAAAATTATATGGGGTAATTCAGGATATCACAAATAGAAAAAAAGTTGAAAATGAGATCCGTAGAAAAAATGAAGAACTTCAGGCAGCTATTGAAGAGATAACTGCAACTGAAGAGGAACTTCGTGTTCATTTAGATCTTCTGACAATGAAAGAACAACAGGTTCGGGAGAGTGAAGAGCAGTTTCAGGCATTGTTCATGAATATGACCGAAGGAGTTGCTGTTCATGATCTGATCTATGATTATACAGGAAAATCCTACGATTACCTTATTAAAAAAGTAAACCCTGCCTTTTATTTACACCTGGGCCTCTCACAGACAAATCTGGTAGGAAAGACTGGAAGGGAAGCATACGGGGTTCAGGATCCCCCATATCTGGATATATATGCTCGTGTTGCCGAATCTGGAGTTCCAGAGATCTTTGAGACTTACTATCCTCCGCTTGATAAGCATTTTGCGATTTCAGTTTATAGTCCAGCCAAAGGAAGTTTTGTAACTGTTTTTATGGATATATCTGAGCGAAAATGTTCAGAACAAGCTCTTGCACATCAATATAATCTCCTGAAATTAACAGAAGAAGACCTCCGTCAGACCAAAACTTACCTGGAAAATCTGATATCAATTGCAAATGTCCCGGTTATTGTCTGGGATTCGTCATTTCGGATTACTCGTATGAATAATGCCTTTGGGTTTTTGATAGGAAGATCTTCAGATGAAATGATTGGAATACCTCTCCATACATTATTTGCTCCAGAACAGGTGGATTTGTGTGTCCATTTATTTCAATCATCACTCAAAGAAGGCAGGGGAAGTTCAACTGAAATACCGGTTCTTCACCGGGATGGTTCTTTAAGAACAATTCTCTGGAATTCATCAACACTCTTTGCCCAGGATGGAATAACTCCTATTGCAACTATAGCACAGGGACGGGATGTGACAGAAGAGCGAAGACTGGAGGAAGAAAAGTCATCTGCCCTTCTTCAGATCCAACAAAACCTTGCATTTCTTGCAATTCTAAACGATGAGATAAGAAATCCACTTACAATAATTTTAACCTGTGCTGATTTGATCAATGATCAAAAAATATTAGATCAAATTTGTATTCAGACACAACGTATTGATGAAATGGTTAATCAATTAGATAAGCGTTGGATAGAATCTGAAAAAGTTCTTACTGCAATACGAAAACATTACCATATTAATTCAGGAGTCAATTTTGGGGAAACTTCTTCAAAAAATATCTAGAAAGATCTGAATACTGTACAAACAATCTGGATTTGTTATCTCTGCTCACCTTTCAAGCACCTGAATGACGGAGAAAATGTGTAACATCTAAAAGCGAAGAATAATTTTGGAAAGTTGGCTTTTAGACATACCCATGAATCATCTCTCTGGGTATGATTGTATGCTTATTGTGTTTTATATAACCTTCATGATGGATTCTCTTCGGACAAGTAGGAACGCCTTGATATGAGTTACTATTATATGAAAAATACGACGAATGGGTACAATTAGTGAGCCTTGATGCCTGAATCCAGAAAGTACTCTTTTTCGTGGGAATTATTAGGTAATATTCAGAGAGGTAGACCAAATCTTGGGAATAGTACACGGCTGGAGGTCTACCGCCTCATGCAGTACTGTTTTCGTGATGTGATCGAGAAACATCTGGGAACAGAACATACTGATCTGATCTTTTATGAAGCCGGAAAACTGGCAGGTGAAGAATTTTATTCTCATCTTTTTACTGGAATTACTGATTTTCATGAATTTATCAGTCGTATCCAGGAATTATTAAAGGAATTCAATATTGGTATATTCAGAGTGGAAGAGGCAGATATTGAAAAGGGGAGGTTTGTTCTCACTGTGGAAGAAGATCTGGATTGTTCTGGTCTGCCAGATCTAGATTACGTTGTGTGTACATATGATGAAGGGTTCATCGCCGGACTTCTTGAAAGTTTTACAGGAGACTCATACTCTGTGCGGGAGATCGATTGCTGGTGTACTGGTGATAGGACCTGCAGGTTTCAGGCTTCAGTTATAAGAGATTAGAATCAGATTAATAGGTTCAATATGACGGAGGGTATCAAATCATCATCAATTTTAGCTTCTCTTGATATCCTTATAACAAATCCAGATCTTACCCGAGATGATCTTGTTAATTTCAGGGAAGAACTGAAAGAGTACCTTGAAAGCAAAACCTCAACCAGGGTTTTATCTGAAATAAAAAACCAACTGATTAATGGGAAGTCACAGTTCGATTCTGATTTTCTCTCAGATACAGATCTAAAGGATTTTTTAGCAATTATTGAGATGATCTCTTCCTTTCAGAATTTTCTTCAACAATTATCTGCAGGCAATCTAAATGAGTCATATCCGTATAAAGGATATACAGCTGGACTCATAAAATCCCTTCAATCAAATCTTCGACATCTTTCCTGGCATGCATCAGAGATCGCTGATGGCGTTCTCATTCATAAAATAGATTTCATGGGTGATTTTTCAGGCTCATTCAATCAGATGGTGGAATCGATCAATGTTGCCAGGCAGCAACTAATGAAACAGGAGGAGGAACTGCGTAGAGCCTATGACATAGTCAAAGAAAATTACAATAAATTTAAAACCATTCTTGAGGAGATACCAGATCCCATCATATGGGTTCAAAATATTGATGGGAAAATTATTGGAAAAAACAAACTCTTTGAAAAAACCTTTGGTGACATCCAGGATATAGGTGCACCATCAATATCCTGGGCAGATACAATCTGTGCAAATCAAAAGGATGCAGATGTGCTCAAAAAGGTGATTTTGCATGGCGATATGCTGTGTGGCTATGAAATATTACTGGTTTCCAAAACACAAAGCATGTTCTATGGGTCAGTAGTTACCTCTTCTTTGTTATTGAATGATACCAGTACGTCACTTTTTATTATTCATGACATAGATGGAATTAAGCGAACGAAAGAGTCACTGTCTCAGGTCCTTAAAAAACTGAGTCTTCTCAACAGAATAACAAAGCACGATATACTCAATAAAGTAACAGCGATTCTACTTCTTGCAGAATTAATCAGAGATCAGGTTCATGATCCACATATCCGGAGTTTAGCTGAAGATGTTCTTAAATCAGGAAAAGATATTGAGAATCTGATCGAATTCACTGGACAGTATCAGGAATTAGGGATCTATGATCCCGTATGGCAGAACCTGGGTGATGTTGTTGCCCAGGATAGCATACAAAACATGGTGACAGGGATTGTCCTCTCTCATCCTAAAGAACGTTTAGAAATCTATGCTGACAGGATGTTTGAAAAGGTTATCTACAATCTTGTAGAAAATTCGATTCGTCATGGAAAAACAGTAACTTACATAGATTTTTCTTTTTCAATTCAAGATGAAAATCTTGTCCTGGTATATAGTGACAATGGGATTGGAATTGCTAATGATGAGAAATCCGATGTTTTTATTCAGGGATATGGTAAAAACACCGGCATGGGACTTTTTTTTATTAAAGACATTTTATCGATCACAAATATCTCAATCAGAGAATGTGGCATATATGGCAAGGGAGTCCGATTTGAGATTTGTATTCCACAAGGGGTATACAGGCGAAATGGATTAACGGAGTAATCAACCCGTTATTGTAGAACATACCCTATAAGCCTCAAAGATTTGTTATCAATAATTGAAGATACAAAACAAAGGGGCAGGATTATTCCTGAAAAAATATGAACCTGATAATTCAGGATGATGATAATTGTTCCTTGATCTTTGATGCAATATCTCCATGAAGAGGACCCTGTAACAAGATCACATATGGACCGTGAGTGAGTATAACTCCGTTTGGTTTTCCTCTAGGTTGTGAGTTAAACCCGCGTATTGCCGCGTCTCTTGTCTCTTCTGAACTAAATTTCTGTACGTGGATGATGATATCAGGACTCTGGTCAATTGCATTGCAATCTGCTGAAATAGTATATGTCTTTCCACCCTCTGCTCCCGGAACATCCCAGGTATTTTCTTTCTCGCTGCACAGAACTATCCCGGCACGAATCATTGCGTCCTTGATATTTTCAATTGATGTTTCTTTCGTAAATGGACCGGGAGGTTCATGTGAGAGAAGTATCCACCCGAATGGAAGCAGAATTATCAGAACTGCAATGATAACTGCACCAATCTCCATTGCTTTTTGATTCATTATACCTCACCCGATTCAACAGTCTTCTCGCTTGGAAGCCATGAAGGCTTTTTTACTTTCAGGAATACAAGTGGTGGTCCGGCAAGCAGTACTGTTCCAAGAAGAACACCTAAGACATATTCCGCTGCATTTGGATAGTAGTTTGGAGGAATGAGCCCCACGATAAATGCAAAGACTACTCCTATTACTCCAAGTCCTCCAACAAGCCAGACTCCTGTGATTCCTCCGGGAATTTTGTATGGCCTGGGAGTATCAGGCTGGCTGTACCTGAGCTTGATGAGCGATGCAAAAACAAGCACATACACAATGCAGAGAAGTTCTACGGTCATTGCAGAAAGAATCCAATATGCCTGATTAACCGAAGGCAGAAAGACATACAAAAGGGAGATGAGCGATCCAATGAGGGCCTGGGTTATCAGGACTCCGACGGGAGCTCCGTATTTATTAGTGTGATCAAACATCGGGGGCATGTTTCCTTCTTCAGCAACAACTGCAAGACCTTTTGCAGGTCCAATCAGCCATGATGCAAGGAGAGCAACACCTCCTACAGTTATCAGGATAGCAATCGGTGCAATAAGCCAGGCGATACCCATGGTTGTAAAGAAGTACTGAATTGCCTGCATTACTCCGGATGCAAGATTGAGTTTCTCGACCGGAACAGCGAATGAAATTGCCAGTGTTCCAAAAACCGTGCAGAAGAGGATGATAAGGGTTGACAATCCCATAGCTTTTGGAAAGTCAGTCTGTGGATTTTTAACCTCAAGTGCATGGAACCCTGCCATCTCCATCCCGGCAAAGAGCAAGATGATGGTTGAAAAAAATGGAATTGTTGATAATGATATCTGTGGGATCATTGCACTCACCGAAAAATGGGGGATGGCAAGTGGAGCTCCCATGACTACCCATAATACTCCGAGAAGGATGATGAGAACTGCGGGAATAATGCTCCCGACTATCGCACCGAAATTCCCGAATTTAGCTGAAAAGTCCTCACCAAAATATGCAACTGCTGTAGTTCCCCAGAATGCAACCATCATGACCGTGAACATGTACCATGGACTGCTGGCAAGCTGAGGTGTGAGAGCAAAAGCAAGTGTTGAAGCGATAAACGAGAGAGCGGTTGGGAACCAGACCAGATTGTTTGACCACTCACAAAAAAGGGCAATGAACCCACTCTTTTCACCGAAGGCCTGCTTTACCCAGGTGTATACTCCTCCACCCTGGGGCCAGCCTGTTGCGAGTTCTGCACCTGCAAAAGTGATGGGAATGAGAAAAAAGATCGTTCCCAGAAGATACCACCCGATACAGGACCATCCGTAGATAGCCATTGACGGAAAGTTCCTGATGCTGAGGACAGCAGCCACATTTATCATAGCGAGCGAGAAAACTCCCAGAACTTTTTTCACCTGAGGTTTTCCGGGTTTTTGCACAGATTCACTCATTGTTTATTCCTCTTTAATACAACTAACCAGGTACTGACCATTTACAACCTCAACACCATGGGTATCATGATTAAATCCGGGAAACCTGGAGTCAAAGTCCTGAAGTCCTTTCAGGTACTCGAGAATTGGTCCATTCTGATCCCCTGCACGTTCTCCCGGAAGGAGGAGGGGAATGCCTGGTGGATAAGGAACCACTCCGGTAGCAACAACCCTGCCTCCCATTTTTTCAACCGGGACCTGTTCTACGGTTCCACGAACCAGCCGCTTATATGCATCCGCAAAGGTGATCACGGGTTCAGGGAGCAAAGAAAAGGCCTGTGAAAGGGTTTCGAGCATCCGATGATCCCGTTTGAATGCATGCATTTCTTCAGCAAGCTCCGGAAGAGTCATTCCGCTATACCGATCCGGATAAGATTCAATAAGATCAGGGAAGATCTCTTCAAGCAGAGTATTTTCATCATAGAGCCGCTTGAACTCAAAAAGTTCAGTGATAAGAGTTCCCCATTTTCCTTTTGTAATTCCTACTGAGAAGAGGAAGAGAATACTATAATCACCTGACTTTTCATTGATGATTCCCCTGGTATCAAGGAATTTTACGACCAGGGCGGCAGGAATTCCAAAAGGTTCCAACCTTCCGTCATCTGCAACACCTGGTGTCAGAATCGTAACCTTGATTGGATCGAGCATACAGTAGTCATCTTCGAGTCCTTCAAATCCATGCCAGTTCTCACCCGGATGAAGAACCCAGCAAGACGGATTATCACGAAGAATTTCAAGCGGGGCATCGGTAAAAGAAATCCGTTTGCCGCTCTTTGGATCAGTTACAGCATCAGGCTGCCACATCCCGAACCACCAGTCAGACGGGGTCTCTCTGTGTCCGATCTCACGGTTGATCCGTGCCATGGTACGCCTGAACCTGATAGCCTCCTCTATACATTCATCAGTCAGAATTTTTCCTGACGGACCATCCATCATCTTTGCTGAAACATCAAGAGATGCAATGATTGTATAAAGCGGAGATGTGGAGGTATGCATCATAAACCCCTCGTTGAAACGAGAGTGTTCAATTGGAACTCTGCCATTTCTGACATGAACCATGGAGGCCTGTGAAAGAGCAGCAAGGAGTTTATGTGTCGACTGGGTTGCAAAAACGGTTGGCCCATTTGAATCCTTTGCTCCGTTTCTCATTGCAAACCGGTCACGATATAGGGGATTGAACCTGGCATATCCATACCAGGCTTCATCGAAATGAATCCGATCCACTGTCTGACCGAGCAGGTGCTCTACTCGTGCAGCATGATAACAAAGGCCATCATATGTAGAGTTCGTGATAATTGCATGAACCGGATGGTCACTATCAGCATATTTGGTAAAAGGACATGCCTGAACTTTTTTGCTTATTGCATCCGGAGTTAGTTGATCCGGATGAATAGGCCCGATGATTCCGTATCTGTTACGTGATGGAATGAGGTACACCGGAACAGAATGAGTCATGGTGAGAGCATGCTCAGCTGACTTGTGACAGTTTCTGTCTACAAGAACGACATCTCCCTCAGTGACTGCCCCAAAAAAGACAATCTTATTGGCTGTTGAAGTACCGTTTGTGACGAAATACGTTTTATCTGCTCCAAACACCTTTGCTGCGTACTTTTCAGCTTTTCCTATCGGACCGGAATGATCGAGCAGGGATCCAAGTTCATCCACTGATATCGAAAGGTCTGACCTGAAGAGTTGTTCACCAAAAAAAGTATGAAATGCTCTGCCAACCGGTGTTTTACGAAATGCAGTTCCACCTGCATGACCTGGTGTGTGCCAGGAGTATTCAAAATCGCGGGAAAATTTGATAAGTTCTGAGAAAAATGGAGAGAGCATCTGTTCACGATATCGTCGTGCTGCTGCCGTTATCCTTCCAGCAAGGAAATCCGGTGTATCATCCATTGCATACACATACTCATTGATCTCTTTGATGATCTCAACCGTAAGACCACTCGGAGCTTGTGAAGCGGGTTCTGCCAGTAAAAAGATTGGAAGTTCGTCGTTACGTCTTCTGATCTCATGGATGATTTTTGTAGTTGATTCATGGTTTTGTTGTGAATCTCCTCCAAGATCCCAGTTTATGAGGATACAGTCTATTCCCGGAAGCTGAGCTGCTGCTGCACGAGCATCGGTGAGGGATCCGACATCCCCCACTACAAGCCCTGACTCTTCTAATTTCTGAATAATCCTCTTCATTGTGCGGCCATGAGGAGTTTCAGTATGGATAGCATCATCAATGATTGCAATGGTCAGTTTCTCTTCAGGATTCATTCTCTCCTCCTTGAGAATGTGATGTGGTATCAGTACCTAACCAGTATTCCCTTCTTGGGAAAAACTGAGTTCTTACTTTTAGAAAGAACAACTACCATATGAAAGTATGGTAAAGAAATCGGTTCAAATTTTTTTACAGAAAGGAATCAAAATTATGGATTTGGTTCGAGCAAAGATCTCTTAAAATGGAATTGGTAATATCTCAATTCTGGTCTACATAAAAAATCGATACCCAATCCTCTGGTGTTATACAAAAATATATATCCACGGGCAGATCAGAGTTCTATCCATGACTGGAGCCCTGAAGTTTTGTTTTTATGGAATATTTTTCATCGCCATTTTAAACATACTGATTTCCCCTGCATTAGCCGGTGACAAATACTCATCAGGTGAAATGGTTCTGACTGCCGGGATTGGAGGCAGTAATGAACTGCAGATAGGAGAGAAAACCCAGATCATTGTGACAATAGCAAACTCCGGTCTTATCAATATGAAGTTTGTCAATACAGGAACTATCACACCTGATTATCTCCCGACAACTGCTCTTTCACTATCAGCACTCCTGGAGGGAGGAGACTCTCCAGTTCAGGTGTCTTCTGACCCACAAATATTAGGGGATGTAAAATCAGGTTCCGTAGTTCAGGCACCGTTTGTTATCACAGTTCCTGATTCAGCTCAGGCAGGAGCGTACCAACTTCCTCTGACTCTGGAATACAAATACATGGATGAAGCTACCCAGAATGGACTGGATGAGATCCAGTACACTTTCAAAGAAGAGAAACAGACACTCAGTATCCCAATTACGTTGAGAAAAAGTGTTCGTCTTGGAATCAATTCAATTGATTCAGGAGATCTCTATGTTGGAGGTGATGGGCATATCATTGTCAATGTAAGCAATATTGGATCAGATGACGGGAAAAACACAGTTTTTTATCTTGAACCGGTTGGAAAAGGTCCGATAGCACCGTATCAGGATAGCGTGTACCAGGGAGATTTCCCTGTGAGGTCATTTGCAAATCTATCCTATAAAGTATCTGTTGCTTCTAATGCAGATCCATCAATACAATATCCTCTGACACTTCAGGCGGTATACACCGATTACCAGGGCCTTACTGCACAGAGTGACAAAAAGTCTGTGAGTGCAGGATTCAGACCAAAAATTTCATTTACAATAGGTAATCAGCAGAATACCATTAATTCAGGTGGCGAAGGAGTCATCACTGTTCCATATACGAATACCGGATCAGACACTATCTATAATGCCCAGGCAGGAATCACAATTGTCGATCCATTTACCAGTGAAGATGACCAGGCTTATCTTGGTACTATGAAGCCCGGAGATACTGCTGTTGCAAAGTTTAAATTAAATGTTAATAGTGGATCCACAAGTAAGCAGTATGCTCTTGATTCAGAAATCAGGTACACAGATGAGAATCTGACAGAATTTGTATCTGACCCGATAAAAGTCCCGGTCACTGTGACTGATTCAAATGGGAATATGATGATGATTGGAGGAATTATTCTCCTCGTAGTTATTATCGGAGGAGGATTTCTCTATCTCCGCCGCAGGCATCACAATTAAGGAGTATCAGAGATGACCATCCTGACTCCTTCAGGTATTTTCGGGACCTGTAACCATGATCATAGCAGAAGATTTTATATAAAAAAATTACTCTATGTGCTTGTCATCTGCGTTGCGATATCTGGATCTGTATGTCATGCATTTGCAGTACCGTACCCGTATGGTGAACCGGAGTTTTCTGCAACAATAGTGGGAGATTATGAATGTACACCAGGAAATGTTACTCCACTTCTCATCAAAGTTGCAAATGTTGCAACAAATCCTGAACTTATTCTTGATGTATCAAACCCCGTAGAATCAACTCCAATCGTCCCTTATGCAGTGTTACTCACTCTTGAACCTGGAAATTCTCCAGCAGATATCATTCATACAGTGCAGACATTACCTGCACTGCCACCTGCTACAGGTATTCCTCTCACATTTCCAGTAATTATTCCTGCTGATGCACCAGCCGGCCCATATTATTTGGACCTCAATATTCAGTATCAATACGCAGATTCTATCGCGAAAGATGGGCTGACAGATGTGTTTCATTACACAACAAAAGAGGTAACTCTTAAAATACCGATTGTAGTAAAAGAAAAAGTCAGAGTTCGTGTTGATAACATTTCTGCCTCATATATGGCTCCCGGGCAGGTCGGAATTATCAGTGCAGATATTACTAATGTTGGTTATTATTCTGGAAAGAATGCGTCAGCAGAATTAACAACAGCTAAGGGCAGTCCGGTCACTATCTACCAGGGTGGATATCATCTTGGTACCTTTGATGTTGGAGAAACCAGGAGTGTAGAATGGCGAGCATCTGTTTCAGATAAACTTGATGCTTCCTCTATTCCGGCTGTTGTCCAGATATCATATGAAGATAAAAATCAGAATCTTACCAAGTCACAACCGGTATCAATAGGAATTCCTGTAAGCGCTGGTCCAAAATTCAATATAACATATGATCGTCCGAAAATAACACCCGGTGGATCAACAGTTGTCCGTGTTACATACATCAATACCGGCGATGCACCAGCATTCGGAGCAACTGCGAAAATTGTCCCTGTGAACCCGGTCAGCTCAAAACAGACTGGTGGCATGCTAGGAACAATTGCACCTGGCGAATCGGTTACAACCGATTACGAATTCTCCCTCAGCCAGAAGGCCCTGGTCAAACCATATGGAGTTTTAACTGATATTAAATTCCGTGGAGAAGATGGATCTGTGTACCTCTCTGATCCACTGAAGATAGAACTCAACACCATCGAACCGGGAATCATAGCCATTCTTCTCTCTCCTGTTTCTCTTGTGATACTTATCGGGGTAATTCTTGTATTTGGATATCTGTTTTTAAGAAAGGAAGGACGGCTTATATGAACATGGGTTTGATTTTCACATCCTCAGAGAGGAATGGGCCATGACCCTGCTTAATTCATTTTACTGTGGAGTAGCTGATCTAGTGATCAAGAGACCTGCAGAAATACTCCTTGTTATGGCTCTTTTATTTCTTGCCGCTCTCATCGTTATTGGAAATCTCTCCATGGAATCCGGTGCATCCATCTACCTGAGCCATGATGATCCATCGATGAGATGGTATACCATCTATACCGATAAATTTGCCCTTGAAAAAGATGTTGTTTTGTATATTTCAGCCCCAAAGCCTCTTGACCACGCTCTGATTTTGGATCTTGGTATTCTCAAAAAGGAACTACTCCGGATACCGGGGGTGGAAGATGTTCAAACGGTTTCTGATGCTATTCTCCTTGCAAATCAGGGATCCATTCCTGCAACAAATGATGAGATAGAAGAGGCTTTTTCCCGTCTTTCAAAATCCCAACAAAAAGAGATCATTCCTGACTCTCTGCATACCCTGGGAACAGTTGTCACAAAGGGTGACACTCAGTCACTTCTTGACCCAATCCAGGCAGTAATTGATGAAGCACATCTTCCTCCCGGTGTTACCATAGAGATCAGTGGAAGTGATGCTTTTGATCAGCAGATGATGACCGAGATGACAAAGCAGATCTTTGTACTGATTCTCGGTGCATTTACTCTGATGTTTATCGGCCTATTTATTCTCTTTGGATCTGTCAGGTACCGCCTTCTACCTCTTGCCTTTGTGATGGTCGGGCTTGTTTATCTCTTTGGAATATTGGGTGCATTCCGGGTTCCAATCAACATCGGTGCAATTGGTGGGTTTCCCATTCTTCTTGGACTTGGTATCGATTATGCTGTTCAGTTCCAGGCACGACTCAATGATGAACTACGTGTCTCTTCTTTGGAGGATGCGGTAAGAACGACCATTTGTAATACCGGGTCTGCAGTTCTGTATGCAATGGTTGCCACAATGCTCGGGTTTGTTGTTTTGTTCATCACTCCGCTTCCAATTTTGACCGGTTTTACGTTAACTGCAATAATTGGTATTCTCTGTGCATATGGAGCGACTCTCTTTGGATTTCCAGCTCTTGCAATTCTCATAAATTATCAGCCCAAGGATCTTCCAGTCAGTGGAAGACTTGATCCGTTTGAGAAGTACAATCAGATACTCTCCGGTGTTGCAGGCAAAGTTGCCAGAGCTCCTTTTCTTATCCTTGTTCTGGTTCTCGTAATAGCCGGAATCGGGATGGTAATAGACAATCAGATCCCGATAGATACCACTGAAGATTCAATGGTTCCAGCAGACATGCCTGCAAAGGTGGTGATGGATAAAGTTACAAATCTTCTGGGTTCCCAGACTCCGGTAGAACTGGTTCTTACAGGATCTGATCTGACATCCCTTGAGTCTCTTCAGTGGATGGAGCGATATGGTGTTTTTATTACATCTGTGTATCCTGATGAAATTATCGGGTATACAAGTATTGCGACTCTGGTCAAGGAATACAACGGTGGAAAACTCCCGGATTCTTTGTCTGAACTAGATGAAGCTTTGTCATCAATTCCTGAAAGTGAAAAGAAGAAATATCTCTCTGAAAAGATTATCGGCTTGATGGAGTTTCAGACTGTTTCTTTGAAAGCTCAACAGATGAGCGATCTCAGGCAGGTCATACTTGATAATGTAGGTTGGGCTCAACCACCACCTGGCATTTCTGCCAGGACAAGTGGAATGTTTGAACTGAATGCCATAACCCTGAATGATATTGTCAAGTTCAAACCTCTGATGACAAATTTTGCATTCCTGATGATTCTTCTTTTCCTGATTATTGCGTACCGCCATTTTGTATCTATTGCACCAATGGT
This sequence comes from Methanospirillum lacunae, assembly GCF_003173355.1. Classification (NCBI taxonomy): domain Archaea; kingdom Methanobacteriati; phylum Methanobacteriota; class Methanomicrobia; order Methanomicrobiales; family Methanospirillaceae; genus Methanospirillum; species Methanospirillum lacunae. The sequence goes on from NZ_QGMY01000004.1 coordinate 45,471, forward strand.
ACCGATCATCTGTGTTGTCGGTTGGAATGCTGTGGTAATGTGGGTATTCTCCATAGATTATACCTTTATTACTGCTTCTCTTGGTGCAATTACTATTGGAGTATCATCTGAGTACACCATCCTGATGATGGAACGGTATCTTGAAGAGAGAAAAACAACTCCTGATCTTATTGAAGCGATTTCAAATAGTGTACAAAAAATCGGAGCATCGATAACAGTGTCCGGGCTTGTAACTGCCTTTGGATTTTCTGCTCTCCTGCTCTCATCATTTCCAATTATTTCGAATTTCGGTGTAATGACAGTGATAGCAGTGATATTCTCACTCATTGGGGCGATTATTATTATGCCGGCGATTTTGGCAGTCCTTGGAAGGATAGAGGATCACTTTGAATAATCCTCATCCTATTTTTTGATCACGTTTCCAAAGAGAAATAATGCCCATGAATTCTTTATTTCTTTTAATTGACCAATTTAATTCTAAATTGTTTCAATATCCATAATTCCTTGATCAGTGAACAAAAAATGCATATCTGGTATAAAAAAATCAAATTACGATTTTGGATTGGACATTTTAAATCTCCTGAATTATTTCTCTCTGTAACCTCTCTTCTCCTGGAGAAACACGGAAACAGATGGCAATATCAATTCACAAGATATATTATCTGGAAGATTCTATGATTCTTTTTTATGAAGAGTTTCTTCTGGATTTTTGGACTATCGATAATCCTGGTTGTTCTATTAAGTACATCAGGTTTTGGAGACGTTGCCGGAGTAGATAATACTACTACTGTAAAAGCCTTTCAGGATCAGGGTTTTCTGGTTGGAGAAGGAATAATGCAGACAACCAATCCAATTGGATTATATAATGCTGGAATTACTCCTTCATGTTATGCAAATAATCCAACCAGTCCTTATATGCAATTTAAGGTACCAAAAGCACCAGGGCAGATGGTAAATAATACGATATCTGATGCCCCGATTAATCCTGCGAACGCTGGCCTATGGCTGGATTACCGCATGAGATCTGATGAAGCCTTTGTATATGTAGGGACTACACCGCCCGAATGCGTATATTTTAGTTACATTGGTTATATTGCGTTAAGATATTCTCCAGAGATCAAAACTGATCACAGGATATTTGCAAGCCTTGGTGACTCAATAAGCCTTTCTAGATTAAAAAGTGAACCGGCTTATCAGTCAAACGTGTTTTCACAGCCGATCATAATAATTTTCACTGCAGATAAAAATACTGAACAGAAGGCAAAAACTGCTCTTCTTAAGGCAGGGTATCCGGACGGCATAATCCACACATTGGTTATTCCTAAAGAACTTGTGAACTTTGGGTTAGATGCATATTCAGACACATTCTCCACACTTAACCGGATGGCATTATTCAAGAACCAGACTGAAGGAAATGAATATATTAACTCCTCACCAGGACTGGTATACCGTCTCACTCCGGAAACAGAAGGGCAAACAGATTATTACGCAGTACCGAAATTGATTCCACGTGGAACTGGGACCACTCAGGAACTGGATTTAAATGATGATCTGCAGAAACTTCGAGAAGCGATTGTCTCTCAATATGGTGAGGATCATGTTGAGAATCTGACCACACAGGTTTGGATTTTCGAAGGATATGATGCTATTCAGAGGGGAGTTGATGCACTTGCAGATATCAGGGATACTGTCTATCTTAATACCACAAGCACAGTCCTTGGTGATAAGCCAGGTGAATCGATCATAGTATTTGGTGTAAATCATGCAGCTTCCGGCAAAGCAACATATTCGAACTTTGGAGTTTATGGTGGAAAGGCTCTTAACGGAATAAATGGCTATTCTAACGTGGATTATGCTGGAACAGCCGAAAAATTCCTGCCTGGAAATCCAAATGCAAAATACCTATATGTTGCCAAAATATCTCGATCAGAGGATCCTGATTACAAAACTATAGTTATTCCTTTCGGGGTCGGTGCTAATGGAATTGAAGCTAATGATACATGTTTCGTTGGATTCAGGACATATGTGGAACCCGAAACTGGTGTCAGTCCTGCATGGAGTGAGATTCTGTATGATCAGGCAATAAAAATTACCCCCTGATCTATTTTTTTTGTTGATCTGAGTTCAGATATTCTTAACTTGGTGATCTCATTTCATTTTGATTAAATCTGTTTACATCCCTTTGACCGGTATGGGGGATTTCTGGAAACCGAAAACTGTTAATTAACATACCGAAAGTTACCTTTCGGAACAGTTATTTCAAATCGTGCACCGATTCCTTCTTCTCCGGTTTCTTTGATAGTGATCCCGGTAATTTCTAATATCTCTTTAGAAAGATTCAGACCAAACCCGGTGTGTCTGTAGTATTCCCGTTTAAATATGCCTTTTTTATATTTTGCTGGTATACCTATCCCGTCATCGCTACAGATGATACAATATTCTTCTGGTCCTTTTGTATCATAGATGTGGATTTGGGTAATCTTTTCACCGTATTTTATTGAATTCTCAATTAGATTATGAAATACTTTCTCAAGTAAAGGATCTGCAAATATCTCAATGTTATCAATATCTACTTCAATGGAAATGTAAGACCATTCAAATGAGCTGATTACTGTCTGGATTATTGCCTGTAGATCCTGCCAGATAGGAGATTTGAGACCAATGTCCTGATAGTCCCGTGTAAATGCAATCTGTCTTTCAATATTTTTTGTAAAGAAATTTATCCGGGTAATATTTTCCTGTGTTGTTACTGATAAATCTTCAGTTTTCAATAAATCAAGAGCAAGAAATAACCCCTGTAACTGATTTACAATGTCATGGCGGGTAATATTTGCGAGAAGGTTGAGTTTTTTATTTGCTAATATTATCGCCTCTTTTGTTTTTATTCTTTCAGTTATATCTGTGCTAACGACCAGAATTCCAAAGATAATACCTGATTCATCTTTGAGTGGAACTTTATCACTTTGCACCCAAATGTGCTCGCCTTGAGCTGTTATCAGTTGTTCTTTTAAACCAAGTTTAGGTTTACCAGTCTGAATTATTTCAATATCATCTGCTCTGTAAATATCTTTTTTATCTGGGAATATTTCTTCGAATCGTTTCCCCTCGATTTCAGCAGGTGTTTTTCCAAATACTTTAGCAGCGGTAGGATTTATTTTAATAAATGCATGATCTGTATCTTTATACCAGATCATTGATGGGACATTCACTAATATCGTCTTATATTGGGCGACAAGATGCTGCAATGTTGTCTCATCTTGTTTTCTTTTAGTAATATTTTCAAGAATTGTAATAAAATAATCAGGTTCAGGTTGATATATTGAGAAGTGAAGCCAAATGTGGTATTTTTTAAATTCAACTTCAAAAATACCAGGATTCCCGGATGCACAAACCTTATTTAATATTTCAAAGAGTTCTGGCATTTGTTCATTAATTCCAGGAAGAATTTCTGATACAAGTTTTCCGGTAGTATTTGTAAGGCCGGTAAGCCTCTCAAATGAGTCATTTACATCAAGATATCTCCAATCTTTAGGATAGCCCTTTTCGTCGTATATTATCTGACAATACGCATATCCATCAAGCATGTGTTCAAAAAGAGAATGGTATTCTCTCTTACTTTTTGTAAGAGCATCTTCTATCTGCTTTCTATCTGAAATATCCCTGATTGTTCCTTCAACTCCAATGGGCAGTCCAGTTGAGCCGTATATAATATGACCGCTTATTGAGACAGGAACAGGAGACCCTAATGAATTAAGAAGTTCTATTTCTAAGTTTTTGACTATTTTATCAGCCCAAAGGGAATTAATAAAATCATCACGTTGTTTATTATTTGGATATAATTCCAATGAAGATCGCCCTATTAATTCATCCGGAAAGAATCCTAAAATTTTTTTACATGATGGAGAAATATTCCGAATTGTCCCATTGATATCTGTATAATAATAAATATCAATTAGGTTTTCAAATATTGAGCGATATTTTTCTTCGCTTTGTGCAAGATTGAATTCACTCTCTTTTCTCTCGGAAACATCTATTCCAGTTATTAATCCTCCGATTTTATCTTCTATTGATATTGTATTTGCCACATAGTCAATCCAGTGTTCTTTGCCACTTTTAGTAATTATTTTGATTTCAGTGCTTTTAGGTGCTATCTCATCACCTAGTTGCCTGGCTTTCCCGGTTTCTCGTATTTGGTTCTGATAATCCGGATGGAATATCTCCCAATATTTCATTAATTTTAGTTCATCAACTGAGTATTCAGTTATTTTTTCAGCGGCAGGATTTGCATAGATCCACCTGTCGTCTTGGTAAATCAGTATGGCAGCATGGGTGGATTCTGATAGAATTCGAAATTTTTCTTCGCTACTAGTGAGTTTTTCTTTAGACTCAGTTTTTGATATTAATATTTGTATGATTTGAGATATTTCTGTAAACAGTGTTCTGACTTCTTGACCTTTTTTCAGATAAAAATCAGCCCCATTATTTAAAGCTTCAATTACTATTGATTCGTCTCCTCTCCCCGTAAATATTATAAAAGGAATTGTTTTATTATATTCTCGAACCTGTTTTAAGAATGTTATTCCATCTTTATCCGGCATGAAATAATCGGAGATGATGGCATGATATGTTTTTTGTTTCAGGAGTGCCAAGGCATCGGTACCAGATATTGTGGTATCGACTCTGAAATTGGGATTTATTTCAAGTAATGTTTTTCCAATATCTAATATTTCCCGTGAATCATCGACATATAATATTCGTATCATCACTACTCCAAATGGCCTACGATATAGATTGTGTTTTGCAAAGTCATAATCTTTCACGTATTTCGCAATATATCTTTTAAACGAAGAAAGAGTAATTATAACATTATGATATTGTATTTACAAAGAATTCATTGAATGAATTGCCGGAAATATCTGATCACTTGCTGTACCAATGTAATTTATTTGATATTAGGCATTTCAGAATCTGAAATTCCAGAAAGCCATATTTTCGAAGTGGCATAATGATTTGAGATGGTTATAAATGACAATCACTTTTTTTGGTCTTTTAAATTCAAAAATGAATTAACAGGTATGTGATGATTTACGATATTTAGTATTTGATAGAAAATTTTTTAACATTGATGTGGATGGTATTGACTGCGATTTCTACTTGCTTAATAATATTTGTCAATTGGCCAACCATAGCAAGAGCTTCTTCAGCTGTGGAAGCCGAGATCAATGCATCTTTTGATGTTTGTTTTATTAAAATGTTAAGATCATTTATTGTAGACATTATTTCTTTAAATGATGTAGCCTGATCTTGTGTCACATCTGAAATAAGCAACATTTTTTGATTGATATCATCTATTGATGTTGTTAACTGAGAGAAGTATTCAAATATTGTATTGAGTGCTGTTTGTCCATCTTGTATCGTTTTATCTACGCTTTGTATTGATTTTGACACAATTGAACTACTCTGGCTTATCCTGTTAATAGTATCTCCGATTTTTTCAGCAAATGATCCTGTCTGTTCAGCCAATAACTTAATCTCCTGTGAAACGACAGCAAATCCAACTCCACTCTCTCCTGCCCTGGCCGCTTCTATAGCTGCATTTAATGCCAGGAGGTTTATCTGATCTGATATTGTAGTAATAATTGTTGATATCTGATGAATATCTGCGATCTGCCGGTCCATATCTTCCATGTGGGTAAAACTGTCTTTCGAACTTTCTTTTATGAGATTCATCATACGTTCTGCATGGTGAGCAGCTTCATTTCCACTCAGTGCTGACTCATATACGTCAGATGTTTTCCTGGCAATAGCATCGACATTTTGCGTAACTGTCATAACTTTTTTTAATTGATCTTCCATTGAGGTTACGACCTGAGAAACGCCAATATTACTATGTTCGGCATTATTTCGTGTATTATCAGCATTGGCGGTAATTATTTCAGCACCATGTTTTACATCTTCTATTCCTTTATGAGCATACTCTGCATATGAAGAAAGATCATCCATCTGATTTAGGATAACCTGAATTGATGATGAAATTTCAACACCAATTTTGTTTATTGATTCACGGAATTTTTCAAAATCACCGGGATATTTAATTTCTGTGTTCATTTCGGTTTCAAAGTGCCCGTCTGCATACAATTCACAAAGCCGAATTGATTCTTTGACCGGAATCATGAATGCTTCAAGAGTCTGATTAATTCCTTCAAGAATTGTTTTATAATCTCCACATACTGTGGATGTATCAGCGGAAGCATTTAATTTTCCATGCACTGCTGCTGTTGTAAGAGTATGAATTTCGTTGAGAAGAATTTTCAAGGATGATTGAATAGTTATTATTGCCGGAGTAATTTCGTCTTTTTCATCCTTAGGGATAAAAGAGGAAGAGAGATTTCCAAGTGCTATTTGATTAAGGCCATATATTGTGTTTTGAAGGTCATCAGCAAATTCATTTAATGCTTTTCCGATCTCACCTATTTCATCAAACCGGTTTGCATTGAGTCGCATAGAAAGATGTCCTTTTCTCATTTCTCTGAGCATCATTGTCGTCTCTTCCAGAGGTTTAAAAATCCTTAAGAAGATTAACCCAACTGTCAGAAGAAATGCAAATAATATTCCTGATGTTACTAAAATTATTAGATACGCATTTCTCTCTTCTGACCTTGCCATCTCTTCGATCTGAAGATTTTGCTTGTTTGATAGGATTACTATCTCATCAATTACTGCCCGGTGTTTTTGATAATTCGATTTGAGATCTCCATATGCGACTTTTTTAGCAGTTTCATAGTCTGCTGATTGGATTGCCGGGAGAAAGTCAGAATGTAGAATATTCCAGAATTGAGATGCCGGTATATATGAATCATTTATCATTTTTTCCCTGATTATCCCGGGAGGGAGGACCTGGGACCAGTATTGATGTCGGGTATTATAATCTTTTTCTAAACGTCCAAGTGTGTCAATACCAGTTTGAATCTGTAGTGGATCTCTTTCATCAAGCAATTCGAGTGAGATCTGATAAGGTTCAACGATATACTCGGGAGGTGGAAGAATATCTGCAATGAGGTCTTTACCACTGATTATCTTATCATATACCGGTCCATTGACCTTTAAAAGTCCTAAACTAATGTAAAAGAAAGCACTATAAAATAAAACAAGGATTATTACAATCGAGATCAATAAAATAACTTTTTTCCGTACTGGAAGAGATCGCCATCTGTTTATAAATCCCATATTATATTTTCCAGAGTTTTTCATATCGATTCCATCCGTGCTTGTCATAGTGTATTTTTACAAAACTATCGAAACTGGATTAATCAATGTTTCCCACTCATACGGTCGGTTTCTATCAAAAAATTTGAAGATTATTTATTCTAACGATGTGTGCCAAAATCAATTTCATGTGTCAAATTATATTTATATTTTTATGCATACAAATAATTTCCTCCGATTCTGTATATATGCATTTGCATAATCTTGATCGCATAGAACAGAGAAATTATGGCAATTGATGGATGCGTTGATCTAATTTTTGCCATATTTAATAAAATCGGTTAAATATTGGGAAGAGCGTAAAAACTGGTGAACAACATCTTGTTATAATATAGAAGCACTAATGAAGGCAGATCTCCATAATATATCATCAATTATGTCAGGTTTGCTTTCAAGCGGGATGGTCATATAAGTAAATTAAAATTATTGTCTACATCAAATTCTGATGAATCTTTCTTATAAAAGGAAAGATGGATTTACTTTATCTGCTTTTTTAAAAGAAGTAAAAATCAGAATGAGAGATTCGAACTGATTAACCCAATAAAAAAGACATTACTTTTGACAAAAAATTGATCATTACAAACAGTCTGATAGAAAGGAATGATATATCTGCATATTACTCTTTAACCCAACTTTGCCACTTTTACTTCCGATATTCAATATGCTCATCCACTATCTTGATCTTTTTTTTTTCCAAATTTCCTCGAGAGAGTGTATTTGACAGATGAAGATTTTTCCCTCAAATCTTCATGTTACCACCCAATTATGGTCCAAAATAATCGTATTGATGGCATCAAACTTGGAGTGAATGAACTTTTTGTCTTCTTCATCCACGAATCAACCGTAACTGTCAAATTCGATAAAGCCGTTTTGATGAATTTTGTTGATATATGCTTCAGATCCGGGATCTCAAATCGGATAAGAGAGACAAATAGTTTTGCAATAAATCCAATGATTAAAGCCCTGTAAATACTGTTATCGGTCCATACACGCAATGGTTTGATCTCGATCTCGTTTTTGAGAGAATTGAATATCTTCTCAATAGAGTCCTTTCTTCGATAAGTCAGAAGTGCTTCAGAAAGTGTCAAATTCTTACTCGATTTTAGGCATAAGAATCCTTCTCTCCCTGTGATGAACTTCTCTTTAAAGAAAATGACGGCATCATCTTCGGAGAGTTCAATAAGTTTTGTCTGGATGGAGTAGTCCACATCTACAAGAAGATTGTTTATCCTGAATCGTTTTGGAAGAGCCTTATTCTTATCAATACTCTCCTGAATGGCCTTTGCTTCTCTTATCTCTCGAACGACTTTTCTGGCTCTGGATTCCAACTGCTCTTTTTGCAGTTTTTTTGAGAAGTAGAGATCGTTTGTGCTGTTCGGCTTCTCTATTTTAATTCCGCAAATCCCTGATTCTTTATCAATAACCTGATGATTATATGTTTCAAATTTGGCAATTATCTTGTCATCGCTCTTGTTGAGTTTCTTCCCTGTGATATATTGGAGATTATCTGCATGGATCATTTGGGTATTTATAACACTGTTTACTCCTTTATCGAATATTACTAAAGATCCTTCTCTCAGCCGGTTGCTTGACTGCTTATACGTTTTTTGAAGTGGGTCTGATCATTGAGATTGCCAGGTTCGATTGTAATTCCAATTGGGAAATTTGTTGGGTCTGAAAGTTCTGTAACGTCAACAGTAATCTGTTTTTTATCTGGCCGGTGATCCCGGCTGTATCCATACTTTCCAAGATGGGCCTCATTGCCATGTAGGACAAAACTGGTCCAGTCCATGTTAATGTTAGTGTGCTCAAATTCATATCTCAAAAATAGAACATCCAGGACATCAGAGATGATTTTTTCCCGATTAGCACCAAGGATTTCAAGGACACGATAAAGAGTTCTTTCGCTGAAATTAGGGAGAGAAAATTCAGTAAGTACTTCAGGTCGGTTGATCCAGTCGTGAAATCTCTTGATGATGAAGTTATCCGTCAATTTGTAGCTGATGAGGGCTCGAAGCAGATTATTGATGTCAATACCCCTCGTCTTGTGTTTCTCGAAAATATCGCAAAAATTAAGGGCTTCATACAACTTATCAACAAGGAAAATGGTACCAATAGGAAAGGATATATTTTCATTTGACTTAACTTCATTTGTTCTAAGTTTTGTTTGCATTTTAGCCGATTCAAACATCACTAAGGACGCATTTATATCTTGTTAGTGGCAAGTTAGGTTACACACTCCATATTTGTTTGTTTTTTTAAGAGGGTGTTTAATGAGTATTATTCTCAAAATTTAATCTAATGGCATCTTTTATCAGGATTTATTCTCATTTTTTTGTGAATTTTAAATTCTTATAATTCAATCATTATATACAGATCAATACCACATATTGAATTGAAAATAGAATGCGATTTTTAAAATAATTGGTGAATTTCAGTTAAAGTTTTAATAAGGAAAAAATACTCCTAAATCATGAGACACTTATACTCTTAAGTACATATTGGTAGTAACGACTAAACAAATAATTGAGTTTTGATATATCTATGGAGATCATAAAAGAACGATTAATAAATGCTCTAAACCATCTTGGACTTCCAAATTTAGATGCTAAAGTATATGCTGCATTATTGTATCTAAATTCTGTCGGGGCAAAAGAACTGATAGATTTTGTCCTAATATCTAAACCAAGTGTATATGATTCTCTTCAAAAGCTTGAAGAACGAGGTTTAGTTGTAAAAAACTCTTATAAACCATCAGTATATACTGCTGTATCACCAAATGTTGCATTAGAGATTTTAAGTAAAGATTTTTCACAGGCAAAAGATATTGCACAAGATGAATTGGAATATCTTATCAAAACTCAGAAGACTAAAGAAGAAAATGATGCTATCTGGACAGTCTTTGGTGAGAGAAATATAAGACATAAAATTCGGGATATGTTAAATTCTGCTGAGGATTATATTATATGTTTAATGGGGGAACGATATATTCCTCTGTTTGAAAATTTAGATATTTCAGCCTCAATGACACTTTTTATCATTTCAGATAATCCCAATTTACCTCAAGAACTTGAAGAAAAATATGGTAACTGGGGTGCATCAATAACCTATATTAATTCATCAAGCCTCAAACATTTTCCTCCAGGTTCTACCAAAAAAGAGAAAAATCCTAATTTTATGGAACTAAATAATCTATTTGAGATTATTATTGATAATAAGGAAACTCTTGCGGTACCTCCAATACGGATGAATAAACTTACAGGGTTGCATTCAACTATAGACTACATGATCTATATTGCTATCGAAAGAATTGAATTTATCTCTGGATTCGTTATAGATAGAAAGGGAATACTGAAAACCTAAATTTCTACTTACAGTGGTTGGCCTCATAATGTTGGGTTTATACAGTTTCTAAAAGATAGATTACTTTTTTTTGATAATTTCTTTTGATCTCTCTTTAAATACAGGAAGAAAGACCTATTCTGATAGAAATCCTTGGTTCTAAATGGATCATAAAAAAAAAAGGGATATCAAATCCAAATAATACAATCCATATACTTTTCTATTGTAAAATTTTAAGTCGACAATATTTTAAGTATAATTAACCCCGATTGTGAAATCATTAATTTTTTGAGTCTCTTTTAAGACAGATACGCTTTTTGACTTTATTTCTGTTATCATAATGCCAAACGATCAAATTGATTTCTCTTTACTTGTAAATTATTTTCATCATATCACATGAGTTTTATGTAACTCTTGATCAACATTTTTTATATTCTTACTTATTCTGTCCACAAGCGAAAGGACAGCCGGCATTACTACTATTGCTCCTATAAGCGAGAAGAATACCGCAATAATAGTGGTAAGTCCAAAGTTGCTGATGATTGGGAAACTTGAGAGTGTAAGGGCTGAAAAACCAAAGAATGTTGCGAAACCTGATACCATAATTGCAGATCCAATCTTTTGAACACTGTGTTTTATCGCTTCAATTACGTTATCGGTCTTTTCCTTCTCTTCAATGTATCTTTCCATCACGAGGATAGTATACTCAGCAGCAACCCCTATCGTCATTGAACCTAAACAGGCAGTCATCGGGTTGTATTCTATGCCCATCACATACATTGCAACTGCGTTCCACCCAACTATTGCAATAATCGGGACAATCGGAGTTATTGCATTCACATTACGGTACACAATTCCCAGGAATAATACAACGAGAATAAACCCGAGATAAGTCATAGTCTCTTTACTATCTACGATATTGTCAATGAGGTCAGTAAACATCGCAAAGCTACCTGTCAGGCGGGCAGTGATTCCCGGAGGTGGCGTGATTAAAGTTAGATCTGATTCAATTTGTGTTTTTAAACTCTTTTTAGGACCAGATTCTAGTTTTATAGTCCCTATTTGGATAACCCCTTCGTTGTTACCGTTAATATACTGCTTTTTGACATCTTCCGGAACTTTTTCCAAAGCTGCATCAAGCTCAAACTGTGTCTGTGGTAATTCCCCTGTTGCTGGAGAAACTAAATAATCTGCGATACTTGTTGCACTGTTGATCTGTGAATGTGCCTTCTTTTCAAAGTCAGTAAACTCCTTCATCCAACGAATTGTCTCAAGTGATGTAACACCAGACCCTGCGACATAAATTGCTGCCGAATCTGTAGATCCCATCGTCCTTGATACTTTATTCATTGTTACCTTTGCAGGCATATCTGACGGGACAAATGAGTTCTCATTTGTGTTGACATTAATTTGTGAGTCAAGCTGGATGCCTACAAATGCTACAAAAAGAACGACGAGGAGAACACTCACGGGATTTTTAGCCATAGTTACAGCAATTTTTGAAAGTCCTTTGTCAATATATTCTGATTGCTTAGACTTTCCCGCCCCTTTCGCCTTGTAATTCAAGTATAATGCAACTGTAGGAATACCGATCAGCGAGGTCACATAACAGGTGATCACTCCAACGATACTAATCAGCCCGAATCCTCTGATCATAGGAACTGAAGAGACAAACATTGCAAAGAAACCGATGGCTGTTGCTAGCATGGCGTACATAACCGCCGGTCCGGTTTTAACAATGGTTTTTTTAACAGCAATAGAGAGGGGATTCGATCTTGCTTCCTCTTCCAGACGTGAATGGAATTGAATTGCATAATCTATCCCCAGTCCTATAAGAACAGGAAAGGCTGATATTGCAGCCATACTGATCTGAACTCCTGCTAATCCTACGATACCAAACGTCAAGAGCAGACCAACAGCTACCATCACAACCGGTAAAAATCTGTGACTTACGTATGAGAAGAGGATTCCAAGTACTATCACCATTAAAACCAATGCTGCCATTATGAGTGTCATCATAGACTGACCCATAGCAGCCCCCATCTCCATGCTGAAAGCCGCACTTCCTGTCACTGATACGTGAACTCCCGGGGGAATATCAGTACTGGAAACGAAAGATTTGACATTGCTGATCGCAGCGTTCTTTTTTGAATCTGCAAGACCTGGCTGTAGTCCTATCATCACCATTGTCATGAGGTTGGATGGAACATAGCGTTTGAGAACTGATGATGAGATAGAATTCTCTGCCTCAGTAACTTCAGCATCAGATAAAGGAATTACTCCTCCATTTGCCTCTTTGAGAAGATCAGCAATACTTGATACTGACGATATGTACTGTAGATTTTTTAAAGGACTTTTAATAGAATCAATATATTTCAGCACTTCAGGGCTGGTAGGATCGTCACATTCTACCAGGATAATAATAGATTCTTGTGAGAATGTATCAGAATAATGGTTTGAAATGACACTGCTTTCTGAATTTTTATCCTGGTAGGTATCGTTTCCTGTTGCCATCGATATGGACATCATACCAAATATCGAGATGGCCATCAGGATGAGGGATATCTTTAGAACCAGACTGGTTCGGTTTATTACGACATCAGCGATATTTGAAAAAATCGTTGATATTGACGGAAAAAATGATAACATGTCTTTCTCCTTGTTGGATTAGACAGGATTGCCAGAACGCCGCTTTGAATACAGGTAATATCCACCACCGAGAATGAGCAACACGACTATTACTCCTGGCAATGGCCCCATTCCCTGAGTAGATTCAACGGTTACCGGAACCTTGATTGTATCTGATATCTGGCTGTTATCAAGAGCATCGCGATACCTGACTTCAGAATCAAGTCCATATGTCTTAACTGTGGCATCTGATGAGGCACTAACCTCAAACTTTGCAACTCCAGATTCTCCTGGTTTCAAATCACCAAGGTATGCCAGGTCATCATTGCTGGTGAATGGATCTACTGCACTTATTCTGGCTTCTGTACTGTATGCAGGAGATGATCCATCGTTTTTGTACTGTACTTCAATAACCTTTTTCTGACCTACATTGATCGTTGCCGGAGCGCTTGTGACACTAAAACTGACTTTTGATCCGACCTGGACTCCGAAGTCTTTTACCTGTGTTGATAGATTTTCTCCATCACTATTCTTGTAATCGACTCTGACACTGAGTGGATAACTTTGAGCTTCTGCATCCTTTGATACAGAAACTTTAAATTTAGCAGTAGATTCTGTTCCTGGTTCGATTTTACCTATGTAGATCGTGCTGTCAACTGGAACAACAGGTGAGTTATCTTTTCTCAGAAGTTTTGCAACCGCATTGAATCCTGAATCATTTCCAGAATTCTTAAGAGTGAGTGTAACGAATCCCGATCCTCCTGCATTAAGTGATTCTGTCTGAACATCTGCAATATCAAGTGTAATTGACGGTTTTACTGTGAAAGGGATGTTTAGATTGATTTCTTTCTTATTATATCGATATGAGACAGAATCAGTACCCTGTTGATCAGCCTCTGCCAGGTAAGTGTATGATAGCGTTACCGGAAGTTCATATGTTCCTGCCTTAGCATCATCTTTTACAAGGACAGTAAATGATACTGGGATACTTGCTGAAGCTGTGACATCACCGATCATCTGTGGATCAGATTTTATCACTATCGGTGCATCGCCTGCCTCTAGTGACACCGTAACCATCTTTGCAGTATTTGGAGTGTCATCCCTGTCGACAATCCCTGACTGCACCATCTTCATTGTGTTGAGACCGGTATTTTGAATTTTTAGTGCAATTGGTTCTGTATTTCCTGCAGTAAACTCATTACTTCCTGATATGGATACAGACAGATTTGGAGAACCTGTCTGGTATTTAGTGCCAGCTGATACAGGAGAGATAACAATGCAACAAATTGCCAGACTTACGGTCAATATAAGTAACCTCTGGTATATGTGAGGTATACTCATAGTATTTAGGTTTAAATCTCCTTGTTTGCTATTCTGTTCTTTTGAATTATTTTTCTTTAATTCGAATTTCATATCCTTTTTCCACTTTTACGGTTGAAATGCCACTTGTATTCGATTTTCCTTTTAAGAGATAATTTGTTTGCTAACTTTCAAACAGACGTTAAAAATCTGATATCCAATAACCTAAGAGCGTATCTCTGATACCTTTACATTTATTTTGTACTGTCAGATTCAAGTACTGCTGCAAACCTTGTATCATTGGCTTTTGTCTGAATTACACAGCCGATGTTAAGATCCTAGATTTGTTGTGTCTCTATAATATGGTTGTCATTTTTTTTACAACTATAATCTTGGTCTGTTAAGTAAATAGTTTGCTACAAAGAGGAGTTGAATATAACACTTTATGGTTGAATATTAGTAAATTCAGTTCAGTTGAAAAGTAAAAACATATTTTTCAAGAATTATGTATATTCGAGACTATTTAAAAAACTCATCTTTTATATGAGTCGATGGAATAATGCGGGTAAAAATTGAAAGTGTGAATAAGAAATTACATCTTCTCTCCTCGATTACTAGGCATGATATTTTGAATAGTCTGACTGCAGTTATAAGGTATCTCAGTTATGCAGAAGATGAGAATGATCTTGGACATCTTAACAGATTTATTAAAAAATCTTATCAAATTGCCTTGCTCATAAAAAAACTGATTAAATTTACCCGTTATTATCAGGATATATGGGTAATAGAGCCGATATGGCAAAATACAATGGCTGTTTTCACAATTTCAACAAAAAATATCAATTGGGAAACGTAGCGGTTAATACAGATTTTGAGTATTTCAGGGTGTTTGCTGATCCCTTCCTTGATGGGTTGATCTATAATCTTATTGATAAATATCTCATTTATGGACAGAATGTGATACTGATATCCAGTTATTGGTTCAAAAAGGAGATTTTAAAGTTTGGATTATTGAGGATAATGGAATAGGCATTGGTCAGGACAAGAAAGATCGGATATTCAGAAAAGGAGTTGGACATAATATCTGCCTGGGTCTCTTTCTCACCAGAGAAATATTAGATATTACTGGTCTTTCTATCAATGAAACCGGGAGGGAGGGGGATGGTGCTAGAATTTGAGATATTTATTCCCAGCGGATTAAGGGAAGGGGTACCTTAAAACCTATCAGGGATCAGAAAAAACGTTAATATTGGGGTACTGATGAATTCTGTCTTACGATGTAGATCATAGCCCCTTTCATTTTTTTGTGAGGGAATTGGTTCGAATAAATATCTCTTGGTTATCGGTGATAAAATACATTATCATCAAATTACATGGCCGTAATACACCTCTCGGAAAAAGCTGGCGCCAGTAGATATCCTTTTTTATATGGTCATGACATTAGGTATATATGAATTCTGACTCTCCGCACATATCTGCACCCCATGATTCGAATTCAGATATCACCCATCTGAAAGAGAAGGTTGAGTCACTCAATAATGAGATAACTATCCTGAAACAGGAGAAAAATAGATATGAATCTGTTCTTCGGTTTAATCCGAATCCTATCCTGATCTGGAATACCGATCTCAAGGTGATTGATGCAAATGATGCATTTATTACCTCAACTGGATACACAAAAGAAAAATCACTATCCCTAAAATTAACAGATTTTGTCTATCTGGATCGGAAAGGTGAAGGTATCCAGGAAACCATTCGAGATCGGAAAAGAAAAACAGGTGAAGCTACATTTCAGTTTCCAACCGGCGTCTTTACATGGATTAGACATACAATACCGGTTCTTGATGACAATGGAAATATAAAGGTTATTATTTCTGTATACAATGATGTGACCGAACTCAAACACGAATTAAATGAAATTGAGATTCTTAAAAATAGATCTAACACAATTATAACTGAAAATCCATATCCCATGATTGTTTGGGAACCTGATCTCAAAGTTACAGCCATGAACAATGTGGCATTAAAACTCATGGGGTTTAATGCTCAAGATATTGGTCATATTACAATAAGGGATTTTAAATACCTGAAAGAAAGTGGAACAAGTGTTTCAGATACATTTAAATACGGCAAACCAAGTGAGGGAGAGGCAGTTTTTGAATTCTCTACTGGTGTCAAGACGTTAGAGCGTCACAACATTCCTCTCACTGATACCTCCGGCAAAGTTACTCATGTATTATCAGTGTATTACGACCTCACTGATCAAAAGCTTGCAATATCTGACATTTTACAAGTGATTCAGACGGCGCAGGCTGGCGATCTGACCTCCCGGACCGATGAGAAGCGATACTCTGGGGATTTTTTGGAAATATCCAAAGGTATTAATCAGATATTATCAATCATTACGACTCCGTTCAAGGTTTTCCAGGAAAAACTTATTGATATTGCTTCAGGAGCTGAAGAGGTAAATGCCAGTGTGGAGGAAGTGTCTGCAGGAACAAATCTCCTTGCTCAATCCTCGAATGCATTAAGTGAGACCACTGAACATGGTGAAGAAGGTGTCAGACAGGTTCTTCGTGCAATGGAGGATCTCTCTATCACGGTCTCAAACATGGCGATGGATAGTGAATCGGTAGCAAAACTTGCGAGTGTAGCAGATGATAGAAGTAAACTCGGAATTCAACTAGCTAAAAATACTGAACAGGCCATGGATGGGATCACCCGGACATCTGAAGAAGTTGATGCTATCGTTAACGATATCAGGGAGCAAATGGCTGAGATCGGAAAAATTGTTAAGTTGATATCAGATATTGCAAATCAGACTAATCTCCTGGCATTGAATGCGGCAATAGAGGCTGCTCGTGCCGGAGAAGCCGGTCGTGGTTTTGCCGTTGTCGCAGCTGAAGTGAAATCACTTGCACAGGAGTCACGCCAATCTGCAGAAAGTATTTCTGAAATGATTAGTAATCTTCAGACAAAATCACAGAAGGCCGCCGTAGCAGTGAAGAGCTCAGTTACAAATGTTCAGGAAGGAAATGCATCCCTGTCTGAGACCATCACTGCATTTACAAGTATTGCACAGTCAATTGAGGAAATTTCACAAAAGGTTACAAATATGGCCTCAGTTACCGAAGAACAAGCCGCCTCAGTTGAAGAGATTACAGCCAGTGTAAATGAAGTTGCTACCTTGCTTAATAACACAGTCCGCCAGGCTGTGGATTCTTCTGCAGCCACAGAAGAAGCATCAGCTGCCCTTGCTCAAATCGTGCAGGCAATACAGGATGTTTCACAGAGCGTCGAAGCAGTTTCTTCTGAGATGTCTAAATTCACTGTGTGAAGGAATGTGAATACGCTGAATATTTTCATCTGGATAGTAATGTGAAGGATGATAAAAATTCTTTTTTTTTGGCTTAAAGAGTAATGTTTTGAACGTATAATTCACTGGTATTAAAACTAAATAATTGTATTATTTGAAAAAACCTGTACGCAGGTTATATCATCGATATAGTCTTTGTTTTAGATAATTTTTTAGTGGAGTTTGAGGAGGGCAGTATAAACGGTACTATCTGCTATTTCTGTATCATATATTGAACCATATCCAACACCTTACCTACGAAAATTTCCTTTTGATAAGTATTTTGACAAAGTTTTAAATATAATTCGCATTACCCGCGACAAACTCATAAAAATTTAGTATCGGGGATTCTTCGGTTTTTACTGATTCAGAACTAATAAAAAGATAGATATTTCAGTAAATTCACAAAACGTAATCTCTGGTTCTTTTTGATATTTAATCATTTGAGCAGTATTCACCATTATTCTTACTTGGGATCTGAATGGTATTATGGGCGCCAGTAGAAATCACTTTTTATCCCTCGGCTTCATTTCTATATTCATGAGAATCATTGAATCCATAATTACCAGGTAATTAGAATGATATCGGGTTATACCTGAATTTATTTCTGGCAATAATTTTAATTTGATTAAAATTCGCCTCATTGAATAATTTAACAAAATGTCATCTGACTGTATCAATTGAATGAAAAACGTATGGCCCCCGTTGAGAGTCACAGTAAATCACTTTACTTTCCATTTTGCATTCAATATTGGATATGGAGCCTATTTCTATGAGTCATTTAACAATTGCATCGTGTAGATTTACGGCAACATTCCCATCGCAAATCTTTCTCTCTTCATCAGAGATCGTAAATATATCTGGATATTCTCCCGATAATTTAGAAAAACCAGGAGGTTTTGATCGATATATTCTAAAAACTGATCTCTCTAAACGAGAATTAGTAATACGCCATGCCATCTGGACAAAAAAGACATACTCACTTGAATACGGGTTTCATCATGCAGATGGGACTGTTCACACGTTTATTGAAAGGGGAAATGTTTGCACTAATGCCTGTGATATGTGGCTGGATGTTGTACTTATTGATCTAACCGAACACAAAAATGCATATCTGGAACTCCGAGATGAACGAAATCTTTTTAAACAGGCATTTGATTCGATTAAGGATTACGTTTCAATAATTTCTCCTGACAATAAGGTTATATTTGTCAATAAATCACTATCTGACCGAATTATGCAATCGCCTGAAGATAATTTTGTACAGTATTGTTGTTCTTCTGTAACGGAAAATACCCTTCAGCAGTTTTCTTCAAAAGATACACCCGTTTCAATTGATTCGAGAGATAATGAAGAAGTTCATGATGATATCACACGGAAGATCTATGCAATATCCAGGACACCTATACAAATAACTAGTGGGGAAATTTTAGGAAATATCCAAATATCCCGGGATATATCAATAAAAAAGTATCAGGAAGAATCTTTTCTGCAAACTATTGAAAAGGTGACCGAAAAATTACATGAATTGCGGCAAGTTTTAAAGAATCTGGAAAGTGCAAATGTTCTCCTCGAACAGGAAGTAATGAATCATATTGAAAATATCACGGAGATGTCAAAGATAATAAAAGACAAAAATCTCCAAGTTGAGCAACTGGTGAGCCAAAAAGAGTTCTTTATTAGACAATTGGCACATGACCTCAGAACTCCCTTAACTCCGGTTATTGCCATGTTGCCTTTAATAATTGATGGAATAAAGGACCCGGACTCCAAAGAACTATTAAAATTATTTAGTTGTAGTATTGAAAACCTTCAGAATATGGTCAACACCATTGTTCAATATGCAACCCTGAATCAGTTGACCAGTATTGATGATTATGGGATATTTGATATTGAATATCTCATCGATGATGCGTTTAAGGTTAACTCATTCTTGATTAAAGAGAAAGAATTGAATATTGATATCTCCCTTCCTCCTGATATATCAATTTCTCTATCAAAAAATTTGGGGCCTTTAATTTTTAGAAATCTAATCTCAAATGCTGTGTCCAATAACATTTTCCGGGGATCAATTTCAATTCTGGGTGAAGTCCATATGGGAAAAATCAGTATTTCGATTTCAGATTCCGGAATTGGAATAACTCCTCATCTTCTTGAAACGATGTGGGATGAATTCGTCATCGGAGATACAGCCAGAAATAATCCTTGTTCAAAAGGGCTTGGCCTTTCTATAGTAAAACAGATTGTAACCATGCATGGGGGGAGTATTATTGGAACAAGTAAGGGAATTGGGACCGGGGCAACTTTCACAATAACATTGCCGCTTAATCATATTGAACAGCCATCGTTATGCAAATTATTAACAAATACGAAAATCTATCCCATCATCCGCAGATCGTTACAGAGAAATTGAATTTTATGAAAAGCTTAAATATAAATCTT